>JAFYRZ010000068.1 GCA_017546745.1 Clostridia bacterium | reverse complement strand
GAGAGACCTGCGCCCTTATGTCTATCTCGCTCTTGTTTGCGAGGGTCTGTCTTATATCCTTAACGGTAAGCTCGGTGTTGATCTTTTCGTTAAGAAGCTCGTTTTTCTTATTAAGGAACTCTCTTACTCTTGCGTCAAGCGCGTCGAGGAATTCGCCAAGCTCGCCCGCGGGTGCGCCGCAAGCCCATTTTCCAACCGCTGCGGCAAGCCTCGATTTAGACGCCGCATAGCTCTCCTTTGCCGAGGCAACCGCCGCCTCTGCTGCCTCGAGCGCACTTATCATAGTGTCGCGGCGAATGCGCGCCTCGGAAATATGTGCGAGCTTTCCGCGAAGGTCGGAATATCCCTTCATACCGAAGGATGCCGCAAGCGTTTTTACAGCACCGCGGCTCTTGATAGCAAGAATAAAGGATACGATAGCGAAAAGAAGCGAAACACCGCCGCCAATGCTAAAGAGTGTAACGAGGGTGGGGGTAAGATCACCGTCCTTGCCGACAAGCACCGAAACGAGCGCACAAACAGCCGCAAGAATGCCGAAAATACCGCAGGCAAGCCACTTCACGATCCCCATACGGGCGCTCGCAGCGCGCTTAAGCACGGCAGCCTCTCCGCCAAGGGTATCGCACTTCTCGATAAGCCCCTCGGTCTCTCTCGTTATACCCGACTCACCCTTATGAGAGGCGAGAAGCTCCTCCGCCTCGGTAAGCCTCTGGTAATCCTTATTAACAAGCTCACGCGCGACGGCAAGCTCGGTAAGATACTCCTCGTCGGGAGTAAAGCCGTCCTTTGCGTTATCGCGGATAAACGCGGCGTATGCCTCGCCCGCGCGCTCGCTCTGCTCCTCAAGCTCGTGGAGCCTGTCAAAGGTCTGAATAACCATAAGGTTATTGTAGCAGCCGTCTATCTCCCTGAAATGCTCTCTGTCCTCTATCGCTCTCTCTCTTGCGTCGCGGATCTCATAAAGCTCGGTCTCCTTTGCGAGGATCTTCTTGTTATCCTCGTTGGTGCGGTCTATTCTCGCCTTGAAATCCTCGCTTCTTCTGACGAGGTCGAATATAGCGCCGCCCGAGCCGCTCTTATGAAGAAGCGCGTCCATCTTATCCGAGATCTTGCCTGTTGCGCGCTGGGTGTTTATTCTCTCGTTACCCGAAAAGAGGATATTCTCGATAGCCTCCTTGACCTTGCCCTCGTTAATGCCGGCGTCGTTTATCTGACCGATAAACGCGGTGTTATCGAAAAGCTCGCGGTCAACGCCGAAGAACACCTCGCCTGCTGGCATCTTGCCAAACGCAGGGCTTCCCGTCTCGAGGTCAACAATAGACGCGTCCTCGCGATAGGTGGGTCTTGCGGAATCGGTGTCGGTGGGGGTGGTGGTCCTTGTGATAAGGTATCTCTTGCCCTTGACCCTGACGTACATAGAGCCTGCGGCAACGCCGGTATCCCAGTTTATTCTCTTTCTTCTCTCGCTCGGAAGATCGTCCGGCTCGGTATTGTCAAAGCCGTAGAGCATATAGCGGATAAACGCCGCAATGGTGCTTTTTCCCGACTCGTTTCTTCCCTCTATAACGTTAACGCCGTCGGAAAACTCGAGGGTCATATCGGTAAGAAGTCCAAAGCTTTTGATGACTATTTTTTCAATTATCATAGCTACCTCCGTGGGGGTCAGTTATTCTCGTCGGGCGCGCCCGAGAGGAATTTTATCGTTCTTTGCACCGAGTCCTTGGAGTTATACCAGGGCTCGTCGTCGTATCTGTAATCAAACTTTTTGCAGAACCAGCTAACGTCGTTTCCAAGAGAATCTATATACCTCTCCTGTATCTCGTGCACCGCACTGTAAAAATCCAGCAGGATGCGCTTAGGCATCTTCTTTTGCGCGTAGTCTATCATCATACGGTAGTGCGGCAGGCAGAAGTAGGGGGTGCGCTTAAGCTTCTCTCTGAAATCGGGGTCTGCCTCAAAGAGGTATACCGCCGTAGCGATCATAGCGTTAAGGTTTTTGTCGCGCCTTGTGCAAACGTAGCAGCTTTCCTCAAGCTCGGAAAGAGCGCCTATCGCCGCTGTCATTTTATTGCCGAGGAGCATTTTCGGAGAAAGTCTTTTCTTGACCTCTTCAAGATGGCTCTCGAGTATAAGACCCATACCGAGCATACGCTTTCTCTTAAGCATCATCTGATAGTGCGTAAGGCAGAAGCCCTGCTCGTTTGTCTTTATTCTGATATCCGGCTCCATCATAGACGCGCCGAGTATTATATCAAGCTCGTCCTCCTGAAGCTTTCTGAAAAGAACGCAGAAGGGACATCCGCATTCCGGCTTTTCTCCTACGAGGTCAAACGCCTCGTTGACCGGTATAGTATAGATCTGCTCCAAAGCTACTCTCCTAAAACAAATTTACGCATAGCACCTTGAAATGTGCGGCGTTTTGTGCTAAAATATATCTAAATATAATTAACCAATTATATTATACAACATATATCGGAACTTTTCAAGTAGATATTTATGTTTTTAAGGAGAAAATCGGCGTTATGATAATAACGAAGGAAATAATAAACGGTCGGGCGGCAACGGTCATAAAAGACGTTGGCAAGATGTCGCTTTCCGACACGCTTGAATGCGGTCAGGCATTCAGATACGAGAGGCTTCCCGAGACCTCGGGCATCACGAGGTATATGACGGTCGCTTACGACAGGCTTATCTTCGTAGGACAGAGAGAGCGGGGCGAAATCATCCTCTTTTCCGAGGACGAGTCGCTTCTTCGCGAGGTCGTTATCCCCTATTTCTCTCTTGACACCGACTATACCGCAATACGCGACGAGATAATATCGCTTACCGACTCCGAATGGTTAAAGGACGCGGCAAGGCTTGCCGACGGAATCGTTATTCTGCGCCAGGACGCGTGGGAGACTCTTTTCTCGTTTATAATCTCGCAAAACAACAATATCCCGAGGATAAGAAAAATTATAAGACGCCTTTCGGTAGAGTACGGCGAGAACCTTGCCGCGCGCGAGGGACTTGCCACCTGCCCGCTAGGGAAATGCGAGGGTGTTGACAGCGAGGTCTGCCGCGCCTGCGGCGCTTGCTTCTCCTTCCCGAGGGCAAACGACGTGCTTTCCTGCCCCGAAAAAATGCTTTCGGCAAACCCCGGCTTTCGCTACCGCTATCTTCTTTCTGCGGCAGAGGCGGTCACGTCGGGCGAGGTCGATCTTGACCGAATTAAAGCCGCCGCAAGCTACGACTACACCGTAGCCGAGCTTAAGAAAATCTGCGGTGTCGGCGATAAGGTCGCCGCCTGCACAGCACTCTTCGGCTTCGGTAACCTTGAGGCGTTTCCCATCGACGTCTGGATGAAGCGCGCGATAGATAAATACTTCGGCGGAAAGCTCGACCACACCTCCCTCGGCAGATACGCGGGCATCGCCCAGCAGTACATATTCCACAAAATGCGTAATATCGAAGAGGGTAAAACCAACGGTTAAGACCGCCCAGGGCGGGCAAAAAAATGACCGTCAGCGACGGTCAAAACGGCGCTTCGCACCATAATATGTAAAGAGTTCTTTGCTTTTTACACCAAATCGGACGGTGAAATAAATTTTTAGGGAGAGGCTATGGATTTATGAGCGAATATAATGATCTTCTTAAAGAGCAAATCGGTGCATCGGTTTTTGGAATTGCCTTCCGTATTATGTATCGGTGTATTGTGCATTTGGTTTTCAGTAGGCATATCTTTTTTGTAAACTGCTTTAATGCTTGAGTCTTCCCCGACGCAGTTCCGCTTGGTTCAGCGTTGGGGATTTTCTTGACAAAGGGTAACAAATATGATATAATAAACCAACGGCACCCCGACGAATTACCTCGGTCACACTTTGACTTGGGAAAAGGGCAGACAGCTTAAAGCTTTTGGTGCGAATACCTACAAGTATAACAACGAAGGCATTCGTATTCAGAAAACCACGAGCAACGAGATATCTTATTGGTGAAGTAATTGAATAAAACATACCAAACGAGGTGGTAGTATGAAACCGTTAAAAACTTTAGTTCTGTTTTTGATTTTATTGTTTATTGTTATGTTATGCAGTGGATGTCTTGAAAACAATCCAATGTTTGAAGACAGCGACAGCTTTCTTTCTTTTGAAGAAGGTGACGTGTATACGTGTACGATCAATGATGACGTAAATTTTTGGTATTCACCAATCGATATGTACGGAGAATGGACGAATGGCGAAACGGTTGTTCCAATCAAAATGAGGGATGGAAATAGCGGTAAGCCTCGGGTGTGTTCTCATTATGTGGTAGATTTTTTTGATGAGTATGGGTGTCGGATTGGCAGTATTGTTCTCTGTATGAGCGATAGTTCCTTGAAGATGGATACTACGGCTAATCGGTCAATCTGCTTGAAACTGGAGAAAGTAGAAGTTTTAAACGGCGATTATCAAGAGTTTTTGGATGATCAGTTTGCCAACCTGAACTGGGAAGGCGTTGTGATACGAAAAGAGAAAAAGGAAGTTTCTTTAAAAGCTTCGGTTTTTCAGCCTCTCGAAGCTTGGGGGAATACTGGTCTTGACAAAGTCTTGACTTGTGACGAAGGAGATTTTTGGTTTTTGCTCTCTTCGGGTAAGGGTTATTGGAAAGATAACCCTGCTGCGGAAGATGTGCTATGCTTTATGATTACACCCTTCACTCCGTACCCGCCAAAGTGGTATGATAAAGAACTTGATATTCGCGGTGGTTATTATTCTGAACCCTGTGTGAAGCTATATATGATTGATGGCAGCAACAACAGCGTTCTTAAGTCCTACGAGATATTTGCCGATCAAGAGGGCTACTACATCCTCCTTGAATCCGAGGAAGAACCGATCAAAGCAAGGCTGACGAAAGCAACGAGCGATGCCGACCCTCGTCTTGATTTCCTGAACTTTATGCAGGGGGAAGACGAAAGCAAAAACACCTTTACTTTCACCTGTGAACAGGGAGGTTTTTCCTACACGGGTCATTTGGGCATCGGCGTATGGGAAACTGAAGGTGAAAAATTTGATATTAAGGTATCTCGCGGAGAATTTCCTCTTGAAATTTGCATTTCGCTTATTTCCGATGAGCTAACGGGAGATATCATTCTGAAGGCAGATTTCATCGAAATGACCGATGAAAACACAGCAAAATTCAGAATACGCTCCGAATTTCTCGGCGGTAAAGTTTTCCCTGATTCCCAGCAGGCTGAGTTCTACGTGACAAAACAAGCAGCCTCGGAATGAAACGAGCAAAAAACAATAGTTTCCCCGCGGTTGTTTGAGAATGTTCCCTATCAAGTAGACAGTCTACAAAACAAAAAGAATTCATAAAATTCTTTCGTCTCCCCTTGCTACACAGCAGGGGGAGATTTTTCGTCATGCGGCAGCAAAGTATGCTCTCTTGACATTTTTGCGAAAAAAGAGTATAATTATGAATACGAAGAGGGGAAAATCAATGGGTAACACATCAAGAGCAAAGCTAAAAAACAACCACTTTTAATGAAAAAATCGGCATTTTGCAAAGCTTAGTTTGCAAAATGCCGATTTTATTTTGGGATTTGCGATTATCTCGCAACCTCCTCCATTATAAATGCCTCGAGAGTATCGCCCTCTCTGATGTCGTTGAACTTCTCAATTCCGACACCGCACTCGTATCCGGAGTTGACCTCCTTAACGTCGTCCTTAAATCTCTTAAGAGATGCGATCTTATCCTCGAAGATAACTACGCCGTCACGCACGATACGTATCTGTGACTGACGGGTGATCTTACCGTCCTGGATATAGCATCCCGCGATAATACCGACGCCGGGAACTCTGATGGTCTGTCTTACCTCGGCGTGACCGAGAAGGACCTCGCGGAAGGTGGGCGCAAGCATACCCTTCATCGCTGCCTCGACCTCGTCGATTATCTCGTAGATGATTCTGTGGGTACGGATATCTACCTTATTTCTCTCTGCGGAGTCAAGCGCGTTCTTGTCGGGACGAACGTTAAAGCCTACGATAATAGCGTTAGACGCGGTTGCAAGCATAACGTCGCTCTCGGTAATTCCACCGACTGCGGAATGGATAACGCTTACCTTTACCTCCTCGTTAGAGAGCTTTACAAGCGACGCCTTAACCGCCTCAGCAGAGCCGGCAACGTCAGCCTTTACGATGATATTAAGAGTCTTCTGACCCTCTGCGATCTGATTGAACAGCTCGTCAAGGTTAACTCTTGCGTTAGCGGCAAGTATCTCCTGACGCATTTTCTCACGGCGCTGCTCTGCAAGCTCACGCGCCATTCTCTCGTTCTCAACCGCGTTAAGCTCGTCACCTGCCTGAGGAACGTCGTCAAGACCGACGATCTCTACGGGAACGGAAGGACCCGCAACCTTTACGGTCTTGCCCTTATCGTCTATCATCGCACGGACACGGCCAACCGCGTTACCAACGATAACGTAGTCGCTCTGATGAAGAGTACCGTTCTGAACGAGGACGGTAGCAACCGGACCTCTTCCCTTATCAAGCTTAGACTCGATAACGATACCGCGCGCACGCTTTGCGGGGTTAGCCTTAAGCTCCTTGACCTCTGCAACGAGAAGAACGCTCTCAAGAAGGCTGTCGATACCCATCTTGGTATGAGCGGAAACGGGAACGCAGATAACGTCGCCGCCCCACTCCTCGGGAACAAGCTCGTACTGAGTAAGCTGGTTAAGAACGTTATCGGGATTAGCCTGGGGCTTATCCATCTTGTTTATAGCAACGATAATATCAATGCCTGCCGCCTTTGCGTGGTTGATAGCCTCAACCGTCTGGGGCATAACGCCGTCGTCTGCCGCAACGACGAGTATCGCGATATCGGTGGACTTAGCGCCTCTCATACGCTTTGCAGTAAACGCCTCGTGTCCGGGGGTATCAAGGAATGTGATATCCTTGCCGTTTGCCTTAACTCTGTATGCACCGATTGCCTGAGTAATTCCTCCGG
>JAFYRZ010000067.1 GCA_017546745.1 Clostridia bacterium | reverse complement strand
GGCAGAGCGGCGGCGGTTGCCGCGCCTGCGGGACTTATTATATGGCTTATGGCAAACATAAAGATAAATGATATTAGCCTTTTGAAAAGCGCCGCAGAGTTTTTGGATCCTTTTGCCTCGCTTATGGGGCTTGACGGAGTGATACTTTTAGCTTTTGCGCTTGGAATTCCGGCAAATGAAATAATCATACCTATCATGCTTATGATCTATTCGGCGGAGGGAATAATCGGGGGTGATGTGGGCATTTCGCAGATAGGAGCGGTATTTTCGGAGGCGGGCTGGAGTGCGGTCACGGTAATGTCAGCGGCTGTTCTTGCGCTCTTTCACTCACCTTGTTCGACATCTCTTATAACTGTATACAAGGAAACGAAAAGCTCGAGGCTGACCATTATATCCTTCCTTTTGCCAACGGTTATTGGCGTTTCAATTTGCATTTGTATAAATTTTATCGCCTGTATTTTTTCGTGAAGATATCTAAAGCATCAGCTTTTGCGGCTGCCACGTTGAGGAAAACGGAAAATTCTTTCTGCCTATTTCTCAATGAGGCAGTTTTTTAAATTAAAATGTTGACAGGTCAATATTTTTTATAAAACTTGTTGACAAGTCAACATTTTTGTGCTATACTGTGCAATGCGATAAAACAAAATAACCGAGAGGAGGTATTTCTTTGCATATCAATCAGGCAGACAGATTTGCGACGTTTATTTTGCTTATAGACGCTATCCACAAGGACATAAATAAAATAAAAACGGATATAGCCCCCGGCTGTGCTATAAAAAGCGTTCATACAATGTGGCTATATGAGCTTCTTCGTAATCCTGATGGCTTGACCGCAACGGAAATTGCCACAAAAACGATGATAGATCGCTCTCTAGTATCCAGAGAGATAAGTGCGCTTATGCGCGGCGGATATGTGATGTGCGCTTCTTCTTCGGGAAAGCGAAATTATAATTCCGTTATAACTCTTACGGAAAAGGGAAAGGAAATTGCGCAAACGATTGCGCAGTCTGCGTTGCGAATTCAGAATGACGTTAGCTACAACGTTAGCGCAGACGAGCTTTGCGTGTTTTATTCGGTGCTTGAACGCCTTTATAGTAATATTGAAGGAATATCGAATAAAATATCCGCAGGCGAGCAAAAACAATAAAAATGGAGAGAATAATATGAAGGTTAATGAAACTATTAATAAAGAAGCGCTTCATGTGAGGCGTGAGTTTGAAGATATGAGAGACCTCATTGAAGAGGCAGCTAAGCTTTATGAGGATAGAATAGCATATTCCTACAGAGTTAATCCCAGAGATAGAGAGGCGGTCAAAATAAGCTTCGTAAGACTTCGCGATGACGTTCGCGCTCTTGCAACCGAATTTATAAAGATGGGTGTTGACGGCAAAAAATGCGCCATTATAGGCAAGCTTTCTTACGGATGGGTATGCACGTATTTTGCAGCGCTTATTTCCGGTGCGGTTCTCGTTCCGCTTGATAAGGATTGGCACGGCGCAGACCTAGCCGATACGGTAAAGAAGGCAGAGGCTGAGTTCCTTATCTGCGATAACGATATTGCGGCAAAGGTTGACGAGATAATTAGCGTAAACGAGGCGATAAAGGCTCCCATATATCTTCTTAAGTCCGAAAGCGGCGAATCTATTCCTAAGCTTATCGAAGCGGGAATGAAGAGCTTTGAAGAGGATCCTTCCCTTTATTTCGATAAGGAAATAGACGTTTTAAGACTTGCGCTCCTCGTATTCACGTCGGGAACAACGGGTAAGGGTAAGGGCGTTATGCTTAATCAAAGAGCAATTCTTTCCGATATGGCAGATTCTATACAGTATATAGATTTCTCCGAAAAAACCGTTGGCGTTCTTCCTCCTCATCACACCTTTGGCTCCAGCGTTATACTTACGGGCCATGCGAGCATAGGCTCGGAGGTTTATATATCCGGAGGCCTTAAATATATAACTAACGAGTTGAAGTCGGAAAAGCCCGGGCACCTCGTTCTCGTTCCTCTCTATCTTGAAACCTTTTATAGAAAGATACTTGCAAATATAAAATCGCAGGGCAAGGAGAAAGCGGTTTCTGTTCTTATCAAGATTTCCAACTTCCTTCTCAAGCTTGGAATTGACCTGCGTAAAAAGCTTTTCGGTAAGATTCGCGCGGCATTTGGCGGTGAGCTTAAAACCGTTATCTCAGGCGGCGCACCGCTTAATAAGGAGATCGTTGATTTCTTTAACGCAATAGGAATAACTACCCTTAACGGCTACGGAATTACCGAGTGCGCTCCCATCATAGCGGTCAATCATTCGAAGAATAATCGTCCCGGCAGCGTAGGCCCTGCGCTCGAGATAGATGACGTGAAGATAGATAATCCCAATGCAGACGGAGAGGGAGAGATCCTCGTTAAGGGATCTAACGTAATGCTCGGATACTATAAAGACGAAGAGGCGACCCGCGCGGCTATTGACGAGCTTGGATATTTCCATACCGGAGATATCGGAAAGCTCGGACCCGACAGAGAGGTTTATATTACGGGAAGAATCAAGAACCTTATAATCCTTTCCAACGGTAAAAACGTTTACCCTGAGGAAATTGAAAACGAGCTTGTTTCTGCTCCGGGAGTGCTCGATATAATCGT
>JAFYRZ010000066.1 GCA_017546745.1 Clostridia bacterium | reverse complement strand
ATAGTGGATCTTGAAGTAAAGGGCCCAAAGGTGTATTACGAATTGCCCTTTGACCTGCCCGACAGTAACATTTTCTCGATGAAGAACCTCATAACGCAAACGACCGTGGCTCTTCTCGTCGTTACTATCCTTTTGATAGCTATTTCCTTTATAGTAACGCGAAGGCTTACGAAGCGTCCGGGAAGAATACAGGTGCTTGTCGAAAAGGCCGTTACGATGCTTTATAACCTCGTCGGCGATACTATGGGAAAGCATAACCTTAAGTTTGCTCCCTATATCGGCACGCTTTTCCTAAGCTCGATATTCGGTACGCTTATAGGTATGACGCAGATCGTTCGCTCCACCACCGCGGACCTTTCGGTAACCGCCGCCTGGGCGATAGTTACGACGGGTATGGTGTGGTATCACAACATCAAAAACTTTGGATTTAAGTCCTGGCTTAAGGGATTTACGGAGCCTATCGTGGTTATGACGCCTATGAACGTCGTCAGCGAGATAGCAAGCCCCGTGTCTATGGCGTTCCGTCATTTCGGTAACGTTGCGGGCGGCTCGGTTCTTACCGCGCTTATCTACGCCGCGCTCTCCCTTGTGTCGAGCCTTATTCTCGGGGGTCTGCCCGGCATACTTGCCGAGATCCCGATATTTACCGCGGGTATCCCCGCCGTTCTTTCTATCTATTTTGATCTTTTCTCCGGCTTTGTGCAGGCGCTCGTATTCTCGCTTCTGACGATGGTTTACGTCGGCGGCGCGTGCCCTCCGCCCGAGGAATTACCGGTAAAGACCAAAAAGAAAGCAAAATAATTAAAAATAAAAATAAAAAATATATTTCAGGAGGATTTTTGAAATGGATGTTAATGCAGCAAAGGTACTTGGAGCAGGTCTTTGTATGGGACTTGGTGCTATCGGCCCCGCTATCGGTGAGGGTAACGCAGTAGGTAAGGCTCTTGAGGCTATGGCTCGCCAGCCCGAGATGGCAGGTAACCTTCGTACTAACATGATTCTTGGTTGCGCTATTACCGAAACCACCGGTATCTACTCTCTCGTTGTAGCGCTTCTTCTTATGTTCATGAAGTTCTGATTTTAAAGCAAAGATTATCCACGAAGCGAAAAGGAGAACCCAATGGGACTTTTAAATGCTCTTGACAAGTTTGAAGGCTTTGTCGGCGTAAACTTCTGGACGATGATTTTCGCGTGGATCAACCTGCTTATTCTTTATCTCGTATTGAAGAAGCTCCTCTTTAAGCCTATCAAGAATATGATAGACGCAAGACAGGCGGAGATAGACGGACTTTATAAGGATGCCGAGGAGTCAAAGGCGACTGCGGCAGAATTAAAGAGCGAGTACGAGGAAAGGATCTCGAACGCAGAAAAGGAGTCTGAGCAGATCCTTAAGAGTGCCGTAAGACGGGCACAGCTGAAGGAGGAGGAGATCCTCAAGGAGGCTAAGGCTGAGGCTGACAGAACCCTCTCTCGCGCTCACGAGCAGGTAGAGCTTGAAAAGCGTCGCGCAGTAAACGAGGTCAAGGATGAGGTGTCCGAGATCGCTATTGGCATCGCCGCCGCCGTGATAGGCAGGGACGTTAGTGCCGATGAGCATAAGGACCTTATCGACGGCTTTATAAACGAGCTTGGAAACTGATTGGCGGAATATCCGAATATCATCAAACAAGGTCGAAATGTAAACTAAAGTAAGCAGACGTATGCCTGCTTGCATAAAAAACGAAAGGTATGGTGCGCGAATGATCAACGTGCGCGAATACGCAAGGGCGCTCTTCCTCATCGGTGAGGAGGACGGGAATACCGAGGACGTTCTTGCACAGCTTAAGATTTTAGACGAGCTGATCAAAAGGGAACCGAGCTACGTCAAGCTCCTTGATACGCCTGCCGTGTCAAAGGGCGAGAAGCTTGCTCTTATAGACGAAGCGTTCGGCTCGCTTAACAAAAATCTTTTGAATTTCATAAAGATCCTTTCCGAGCGACATCACGTCTATGCTCTCTCAAAGGTTCTTGCCGAGTATTCCGCCCTTTATGACGAGGCTCGCGGAATAGTACGCGTAGATGCCGTGACGGCTCTCGGACTTACGAAGGATCAGAACGCCGCCCTTAAGAAAAAGCTTGAGGGAATGCTTTCTAAAACGGTTATTATCAACAATATAGTAGACCCCTCCGTGCTTGGCGGTGTAAAGCTGCGCTACTCGGGAATACAGGTAGACGGCACGGTAAAGGCACGTATCGACGGATTTGCCGCAAGGCTTAAGGATCTTGTCGTTTAGTGCAAAAACAAGACTATCAATATGTAAAGTTGGTGAAAAAATGCAGTCTAAAATAGATGACATCAGCAAAATTATCAAGGCGCAGATCAGAAACTACTCGGCAAAGACCGAGCAGGATGAGATAGGCTACGTCATCTCGGTCGGTGACGGAATATCCAAGGTCCACGGACTTGATAAGTGTAAGGCTAACGAGCTTCTTGAGTTCTCGAACGGTACGTTCGGAATGGCTCTTAACCTTGAGGAAAATCTCGTAAGCGCGGTTCTTCTCGGTAACGACGTAGGAATTGCAGAGGGTAGCGTTGTAAAGCGCACTGGCAGAGTCGTTTCCGTACCCGTTGGCGAGGGGCTCGTCGGCAGAGTTGTTAACGCTCTTGGTGAGCCGATTGATGCAAAGGGACCGATAATCTCTACCGAGTACCGCCCTATCGAGCGCAGAGCCTACGGAATTATCGAGAGAAAATCGGTTTCCGTTCCGCTTGAGACGGGTATCAAGGCTATCGACTCCATGATCCCGATCGGAAGAGGTCAGCGTGAGCTTATTATCGGTGACAGACAGACCGGTAAGACGGTTATCGCAACCGATACTATCATAAACCAGAAGGGCAAGGACGTTATCTGTATCTACGTTGCGATAGGACAGAAGCAGTCCACCGTAACGAATATCGTGGAAACGCTTGAAAAGAGCGGCGCTATGGATTACACCATCGTCGTTTCCGCAACCGCGTCGGAGTCCGCACCCCTTCAGTATATCGCACCCTACACGGGCTGCGCTATGGGTGAGTACTTTATGGATAAGGGTCGCGACGTTCTCGTCGTTTACGACGACCTTTCCAAGCACGCGGTAGCATACCGTGCGCTCTCCCTTCTTATCAGAAGACCTCCGGGCAGAGAAGCATATCCCGGTGACGTTTTCTATCTTCACTCAAGACTTCTTGAGCGTGCGGCAAGGCTTGCGCCCGAGTATGGCGGCGGCTCTCTTACCGCGCTCCCCATAATAGAAACGCAGGCGGGTGACGTTTCGGCGTATATCCCCACTAACGTTATTTCCATAACCGACGGACAGATATTCCTTGAGACCGAGCTTTTCCACTCGGGTATCCGTCCCGCTGTTAACCCCGGTATCTCGGTTTCCCGAGTTGGCGGTAACGCACAGATCAAGGCTATGAAAAAGGTTTCGGGTAAATTGAAGCTTCTTTACTCGCAGTACCGCGAGCTTCAGAGCTTTGCGCAGTTCGGCTCCGACCTTGACGCTGATACCAAGGCGCGTCTTGCACAGGGTGAAAGAATAGTTGAGGTTCTTAAGCAGGATAGAAATTCTCCTATCCCCACCGAGCTTCAGATCGCTATTATCTATGCCGTAGTTAACAATCTTCTTGCGGATATCCCGAGGGAGAGCGTTAAGGATTTTGAAAAGGAGCTTTTCGAGGGGCTTGTTGCTACCGAGGGCGAGCTTCTTGCATCTATCAGAGAAAAGAAGGATCTTACTCCCGAGATCGAGGCGTCTCTTAAGGCGGCGATCCTCCACGTTAAGGAGCAGTTCCTCTCAAAAGCCTGATATTTGTAAACAAATATTGTCAATTTAAAACAAAAACAGAAACGGAGGTAAAAATATGGCAGGCGCATCAATGAACGATATCAAAGCGCGAATTAAAAGCGTAAATAGCACGATGCAGATAACTAAGGCTATGGAGCTTGTTGCCATATCAAAGCTTCGTCGCGCAAAGGAGAGGGCAGAGGCTACCCGCCCTTATTCTCTGGCGCTTGAAAACGGAATACGTGCGGTATCCACGCCCGAGGCGCTTTCCGCGGCAGGCTGGCAGCCTAACCCGGACGCCCCTGTCCTTTACGTAGTTATCGCGGGCGACCGCGGGCTTGCGGGCGGATATAATATGAACGTATTCAGAAAAATGCTCCAAGATGCAACCGACGGATCTGTGTTTATACCCGTCGGTAAAAAGGCTTCAGACTTTTTAAGACACAGATCCCTCCCCACGTTATCGGGTGAGTTTTCACAGGCGTCCGAGATGGGCGTCGGCAGATGCTTCTCTCTTGCGGATATAGTCTGCGAGAGCTTTAAGCGCGGTGAGATCTCGGCTGTTAAGGTGGTTTATACGAGGTTTATGTCTATGATCTCGCAGGTTGCCGTGATAGAGGATATCTTCCCTCTTTCGGCTGCCGATAATGCGGACGACTTGAGTGACCCTATCGTAGACGGGGACCCCTCGGAGGTGCTTGATAAGATCATACCCCAGTATCTCGGCGGCAGGGTTTATTCCGCCGTCTGTCAGGCAATAGCATCAGAGCACGGTGCAAGACGAATGGCGATGAACGCCGCCAACAAAAATGCGACGGAGATGATAGACTCGCTTATGCTCGGTTACAACCGCGCGCGCCAGGCTGTCATTACCCAGGAGATAACAGAGATAGTTTCAGGCGCAGAGGCGCTTTGATAAGAAAGGAAAAGGCAGATGGAAAAAAACATCGGCAAGGTAATACAGATAATCGGTCCTGTCGTTGACGTTAAGTTCGATAACGGAAGACTTCCGAACCTTCTTAACGCGATAGAGATCGAGCACGAGGGAAGAGTAGTTACCCTTGAGGTTGCTGCACAGCCGGGTGATGACGTTGTAAGATGTATCGCAATGTCCTCGACCGACGGTATGTCGCGCGGTATGGATGCTATCGATACCGGCGCACCCATCAAGGTCCCCGTAGGAAAGACCACCCTCGGCAGAATATTTAATCTTCTCGGTGAGGCTATCGATAACCAGCCCGCACCTGCGGCTGAGGAATATTGGAGCATCCACCGCGATCCCCCCGCTTATTCCGAGCAGGAGGGAACCACCGAGATACTTGAAACGGGCATCAAGGTCGTTGACCTTATCGCACCCTACGCAAAGGGCGGTAAGATCGGACTTTTCGGCGGTGCGGGAGTTGGTAAGACCGTCCTTATTATGGAGCTTATCAATAACGTAGCAAAGCAGCACGGCGGAATTTCGGTATTCGCAGGTGTTGGAGAGCGTACCCGTGAGGGTAACGACCTCTATAACGAGATGAAGGAATCCGGCGTTCTTTCCAAGACCGCACTCGTTTACGGTCAGATGAACGAGCCGCCCGGAGCAAGAATGAGAGTTGCGCTCTCCGGACTTACCATGGCAGAGTACTTCCGTGATAAGGAAGGACAGGACGTGCTTCTCTTCATCGATAACATTTACAGATTTACCCAGGCAGGCTCGGAGGTTTCCGCACTTCTCGGAAGAATGCCCTCCGCGGTTGGTTACCAGCCCACCCTTGCGACCGAGATGGGCGCTCTTCAGGAGCGTATCACCTCAACCAAGCAGGGCTCTATCACCTCGGTACAGGCGGTCTACGTTCCGGCAGACGACCTTACCGACCCCGCGCCCGCAACCACCTTCGCGCACCTTGATGCAACGACGGTTCTTTCGCGTGGAATTGCCTCTCTCGGTATCTTCCCTGCGGTAGATCCCCTTGACTCCACCTCGAGAATTCTTTCGCCCGACGTAGTCGGTATCGAGCATTACGAGGTAGCGCGCGACGTCCAGAGAATTCTTCAGAGATATAAGGAGCTTCAGGACATAATCGCAATTATGGGTATGGATGAGCTTTCCGAGGAGGATAAGCTCGTCGTTAACCGTGCAAGAAAGATACAGCGCTTCCTTTCTCAGCCCTTCACGGTTGCAGAGCAGTTTACCGGTATGGAGGGACGCTACGTTCCTATCAAGGAGACCATTCGCGGCTTCCGTGAGATACTTGACGGTAAGCACGACGATCTTCCCGAGTCTGCTT
>JAFYRZ010000065.1 GCA_017546745.1 Clostridia bacterium | reverse complement strand
CCACACCTTATGCCTATAACCCCGTTGCTCTTGACTATCTTGAAGCAGACCTCAAGGAAATTACCACCAAAAACCCCAACGCATACGTTTTTGTTGCAACTCACGTAGCGCCCGTTGATACTGCGCGCGGTAGTGAATACGATTGGCGTGATTCCAAGGGCTTCCTTTCCGAGGGACTTATGAAGGACACGGCGAAGTCTAGATACGCTGATAAGTTTACCACATCCTATACCTATACCGATTTTCAGGGCAACACAAAGACCATTAAGGTTGACAAAAACGGCAATAAGATCGAGGGTAAGCTTAACCCCTCCTCCGAGATCAAGATGCATATGAGAGTTTACCAGGAGCGTCCCGACGTTGGTGCTGTCGTTCACGCTCATCCCCCCGTTGCTACCGCATTTACCATCGCGGGCATCGATCTTGACCAGTACATTCTTCCCGAGGCGATCCTTACCATCGGTGAGGTTCCAACCTGCGCTTACGGTACTCCCTCCACTATGGAGATTCCCGATTCTCTTGAGCCCTATATCCAGAACCACGACGCATTCCTTCTTCAGAACCACGGCGCACTTACCGTTGGCTTTAACCTTATGAAGGCGCAGTTCGTTATGGAGGAGGTAGAGTTCAACGCAAAGATCTGTAAGTACGCTATGGAGCTCGGCGCAGTTCACGAGATCCCCAACGAGCAGCTTAAGAAGCTTATGGATCTCCGTAAGAAGATGAACATTCCCGGCCGTCACCCCGGTCTTGATCTTGGCGAGGATAAGCCTGCATCGGTTGATACCGAGGCGCTCGTTGAGAAGATCACCCGCAAGGTGCTTGAGGCTCTTAACAAGTAATAAAGGAATAAGGCTATGGCAATAAATTGGACGGAAGCAGAGATCGAGGAGGTTATAGCCTCGGTCATAAAGAACCTTCGCGGTGATGCTTTTGCCAAGGATGAGAGCTTTGACTCCCGCGGTTACTCGGGTAGGCGCTTTATCGGCGTTTATAGCGATATGAACGACGCTATCGCCGCCGCAGAAAGAGGATATCGCGCGGTACGCGCAATGTCGCTTGAGGAGCGCGAGAAGCTTATCGCGGTCATAAGGACCCTCACGCGTGAGGAAGCGCCGACTATGGCAGCCCTCGGTGTGCGAGAGACCAAAATGGGTAGGGTCGATCACAAGACGGCGAAGCATATCCTCGTCGCAGACAAGACTCCCGGAACGGCGGATATCGTCGCGGGTGTTAAGACGGGTGACTTCGGTCTTACTCTCACGGAAATGGCGCCATTTGGCGTTGTCGGAAGCATTACTCCCTCAACAAACCCCTCTGAGACGGTAATTTGCAACAGTATCGGTATGATAGCGGCGGGCAACGGAGTTGTGTTCAACCCTCACCCCGGAGCTATCGCAACCTCAAACTACGCGGTAGACCTTATCAACCGCGCAAGTGCGATAGTCGGCGGTCCTGAGGTGCTTGTTGCCTCGGTGGAAAGACCCACGCTTGAAACCGCTGACGTTATGTATAAGCACCCCTCGGTAAGGCTTCTCGTTTGTACGGGTGGTCCCGGCGTTGTAAAAAGCGTTCTTTCGAGCGGAAAGAAGGCGATCGGTGCGGGTGCGGGCAACCCTCCCGTTATCGTTGACGATACCGCAGACGTAAGAAAGGCGGGCAAGGATATAATCGACGGCGCAACCTTCGATAACAACCTCCCCTGTATTGCGGAAAAGGAGGTATTCGCCTTTGCGAATATCGCGGACGAGCTTATCGCGTCTATGAAGGAAAACGGCGCCTATATGATAAGCCGCGAGATGGCAGACAGACTTGCAGATATCGTTCTCGTTGAAAAAAAGAACCCTAAGACGGGTATCGTATCAAAGATCATAAACCGTGACTTTGTCGGAAGAGATGCAAGCGTTATACTTGCCGCCCTTGGAATTAAGGTCGGCAGCGAGGTAAGATGTATAATCTGCGAGACAGATTTTGCTCATCCCTTCGTACAGCACGAGCTTATGATGCCTATCCTCCCGATAGTAAGGGTGAACGGCATCGACCAGGCGATAGACCTCGCCTGCCGCGCGGAGCACGGCTTCAGACACACCGCACATATGCACTCAAAGAATATAGATAACCTCACCCGCTTTGCAAGAGCGGTGGAGACCACGATCTTCGTCAAGAACGCGCCCTCCTATGCGGGCATCGGCTTTGGCGGAGAGGGTCACACCACCTTCACTATTGCAGGACCGACGGGAGAGGGGCTTACGAGTGCGAAAAGCTTCACAAGACAGCGCCGCTGCGTTCTTGCCGAGGCGTTCAGGATCATATAAAGAAAGGAAAGAAAATGGATATTACATCTTCTCAGGTAGAGAGCATAGTTCGTAAGATCCTCGGAGAAATGACCAAGCCTGCGGCAGGCGCGGGCGTGCCCAAGACGGCAAAGGTCGCGACCCTCGTTGACAAAAAGAGGATCGAGGTAAAGGAATATCCCGTTCCCGCTCTTCAGGACGACGACATTCTCGTTAAGGTTGAGGGATGCGGCGTTTGCGGAACGGACGTTCACGAGTGGCGCGCAGATCCCTTCGGCATCATTCCCGTAACTCTCGGACACGAGGGAACGGGCGAGATCATCGCTCTCGGTAAAAATATCAAGACCGACACCGCGGGCAACCCCATAAAGGTCGGCGACAAGATCGTTACCAGCGTAATCAGCTGCGGCGAGTGCCACGTTTGCCGCAACCATCCCGCAAACACCAACCTTTGCGATAAGCAGGGCGTGTTTGGACTTATCCCCCACTCGGACGCAAATCCCCTTACCGGTTGGTTTGCGACCCACCTCCTTATCAGAGGAAAGGGCTCGACCTACTTCGTAGTAAACGACCTTGACCTTAAGGAGAGAATGCTCCTTGAGCTTGCCTGCGTTTGCGTACACGCTCTTAAGCGCGCAAACACCACAGGACTTATCAACTTTAACTCCAAGGTTCTCGTTCAGGGTCTTGGCCCTGTCGGTCTCGTTATGATAAGCGTTCTTCGCGCGGCAGGAGTTAACCACATCATCGCTATCGACGGCACTCCGAAAAGACTTGAGATGGCAAAGAAGCTCGGTGCAAAGACCGTTATCAGCTTTAAGGAGGTCACCTCTCTTGACGAGCGCGTAAAGATCGTCAAGGGCGTATCCTCGGGAGTTGGCGCAGACTTTGCGTTTCAGTGCACCGGCGCACCCATGGCGGCAAAGGATATCTACGAGTATATCCGTCGCGGCGGCGGAATGTGCGAGATGGGCTTCTTCGTAAACAACGGTGAGTACACCGTTAACCCCCACTTCGCTATGTGTAACAAGGAGATCAACATCGTTGGCTCTTGGGATTACAGCGCAGACGATTACCCCACCACCGTGGCGTTCCTTCGTCAGGCGCGTGAGATGAATATTCCCATCAAGGAGCTTATCACTCACACCTATTCCCTTAACGAGCTTAACGAGGCTATGGAAAAGAATATCTCCCAAGAGGGTATCAAGATCTGCTACGTTGCCGATTAAGGCAGGAGGTAGACTGATATGGCTCTTGGAATGATAGAGGTCTATGGCTTTGCTACTGCGATTGTCGTTGCCGATGCTATGGCAAAGGCGGCAGAGGTCGAGGTCGTTGCGATCGATAAAAATAAGCCCGCAGGCGGAGATTCTGCAAGAGTTCCGCTCGTTATGGCTATAAAGATCGAGGGATCTGCGGCGGCTGTCAGCGCGGCGATCGAGTGCGGCAAAAGAGAGGCCGAAAGACGCGAGCTTTACATCACCCATAAGGTGATCGCAAGGCAGAGCGAGGACATCGAGTGGTTCGCGAGAATGAGCGCGCTCGGTAAAGACAAATTAAGATAATAAAAAATATTTATAAAGGAGAAAAGAAAAATGATGGAAGCACTTGGAATGGTAGAAACCCGCGGTCTTGTTGCCGCAATCGAGGCTGCAGATGCAATGGTAAAGGCGGCAAACGTCGTACTCGTTGGCTCTGAGAAGATCGGCTCGGGACTCGTTAGCGTTATGGTACGCGGCGACGTTGGAGCAGTTAAGGCAGCAGTTGAGGCAGGAAGTGCCGCTGCTAACTCTCTTGGCGAGGTTATCGCAACTCACGTAATTCCCAGACCCCACCAGGACGTTGAGAAGCTTCTTCCCGCTATCAAGTAATTAAAGGGGAGAACGATGAAGGCGATAGCGTTACTTGAGGTGCAGGCAATGGTTGCCGCCATCACAGGGCTTGACGCTATGGTCAAGGCGGCTGACGTAAGACTTATCCACGTAGAAAAAAGGCTCGGCGGCAGACTTGTTACGGTCGTCGTTGAGGGTGAGGTAAGTGCTGTAAGGGCGGCTCTCGAAGCGGGAGCCGCGGCAGCTGCCGAGGTCGGAAACGTTAAGTGCTGTGAGGTAATTGCACGTCCGCACCCGGATGTTATGAAATTTCTCACAACCGGCTGATAAGATAGCTTATCACACTAAATTTTGATTTTAAGGAGAGATCCTTGAAATATAAACGCACAAAAACAAAAAATAAATTATTTTTATAGGAGGACACCCAAATGGAAGCACTTGGAATGGTAGAAACCCGTGGTCTTGTTGCTGCGATCGAGGCTGCAGATGCAATGGTAAAGGCGGCAAACGTCGTTCTTATCGGCTCTGAGAAGATCGGCTCCGGACTCGTTAGCGTTATGGTACGCGGCGACGTTGGAGCAGTTAAGGCGGCAGTTGAGGCAGGAAGCGCAGCTGCTAACTCTCTTGGCGAGGTTATCGCAACTCACGTAATTCCCAGACCCCACCAGGACGTTGAGAAGCTTCTTCCCTCTATCAAGTAATTGAAAGAGTAGGGCAGAGAGACAGTACCCCAAAGGCGAAAGCCTTTGGGTACTGCGAAAGGGTGTAAGACGCTTGCACTCTTCCGCAGTACTCAGGAGGGATATGCTAAAGTGACCGAAAGGAGTAAAAAATGGAATTTACAAAGGAACAAATAGAGGCTGTCGTAAGGCGGGTCTTAGGCGCTTGTGAGGCTTCGGATAAATGCGGCTCTAAATGCGATGGCTGTGGGGATATCCCCGTCGGCATATCAAACCGCCATATACATCTTACCGAGGGCGACGTAGAAAGGCTCTTCGGCAAGGGATATAAGCTTACCCCCATAAAGGAGCTTTCCCAGCCGGGACAGTTCGCCTGCAAGGAGACCCTTACCATCGTAGGCCCGTCTATGCGCCCGATAGAGAACGTTCGCGTTTTAGGTCCGACAAGACCTAAGTCGCAGGTCGAGATCAGTATGACGGATTCCTACGTGCTTAAGATCAAGCCGCCCGTAAGAGAGTCGGGAAAGCTCGAGGGCTCGGCTCCCATAAGGATAGTAGGTCCTAAGGGCGTCGTTGAGCTTAACGAGGGCTGTATAATTGCAAACCGCCATATACATATGTCACCGAGCGAGGCAGAGAGATTCGGTGTTAAGGATTACGACTTCGTAACGGTAGACGCAGAGGGCACTCGCCCCGCAAGATGGTTTGGCGTACAGGTGAGAGTTCACAAGGACTTCCGCCTCGAGATGCACGTTGATACAGACGATGCAAATGCTGTCGGCATCGGCAACGGCGCAAGGGTTAAAATAGTTAAACAGTAAACAAATATTTACATATACAGGAGAATTTGATATGTTAAGAGGAATTATCAGAGATAATATCGTATCCACGAGAAAGCAGGACTCTCTTGTTGGAAGCAAGTTTATGGAGGTTCAGATAATGAAGAACGGCAACCTTACCGACGAGTATATCGTTGCTATCGACTCGGTTGGCGCAGGTATCGGAGAGACCGTTCTTATCACTACCGGCTCGTCTGCAAGACTTGCGCTTCACAACACCTCGGCACCTGTCGACGCGGTTATCGTAGGTATCGTAGACTAAATTCTTGCGCGCGGCGTAAGAAAAATTAAACGGAGAGAATATGGAGCTTTGTGAAATTTTAAGACAGGCCGGTATAGTTGGTGCCGGCGGAGCAGGGTTCCCCTCTTACGCTAAGCTTGCGGAGGGGGCGAATACCCTCCTTATAAACGGAGCGGAATGTGAGCCGCTTCTTTACACCGACTACTCGATTTTGAAATATGAAATGGATAGGATCGTCGCGGGTGCTACGGGAATTCTTGATATGAGTGGCATCGGACGCGCGATCTTGGCGATAAAGGAGCATACTGCAAAAAGGCTCGGCATTTCTGACGGAGATAGCCTCGGAAAGAGAATTTCGGTAAAGGTCTTGCCTAACGTTTACCCGATGGGTGACGAGGTCAGCCTTATTTACCAGGTGACCGGCAGGGTAGTAAGACCCGGAAAGCTTCCCTTAAGCGTTGGAGTTATCGTCTTTAACGTTGAGAGCGTTTATAACGTTGCTATGGCGCTTTCAGGAAAGCCCGTGTGCGAAAAATGGCTTACCGTCGGCGGAGATACAGAAAGGGCATACGTTATAAAAGCGCCCATCGGTGCGCGCGTTTTGGATATCCTTTCCCGTCTCGGCATAACGGTGAGCGATAGCCATGAGGTAATAGACGGCGGCCCGTCTATGGGTAAGATCATAGACCCCACGACCGCAACCGTGACCAAGACCACAAAGGGCATTCTCGTCCTCCCGAGAGGGTGCGAGGCTGTAACCTCGAAGAAGATAAATACGAAAATGGCGCTCGCAAGAGCCGAGACCGCCTGCTGTCAATGCACGAGATGCACCGATCTTTGCCCCCGCTATCTTATGGGCTATCCTCTTTACCCTCATAAGATGGTAAGAACGGCAATGGGCGCGGTTTCCGTAACCCCCGAGATGGTAAAGGCGGCAACACTTTGCTGCAGTTGCGGCATCTGCGAGAGCCTTGCCTGCAGTCAGGGAATTTCCGCAAAGGCGGTAATAAATAACTACAAGGCGCTCCTTCAGAAAAATAAAATGCGCTACGAGGCGGACGGTGAAGTTACCCCCGCTAAGGAGCGCGACTTTAGACAAATACCGACCGACAGATGGGCGAGTGCGCTTGGTGTTGGTAGGCTTGATAAGATCCCCGTCGGTGTTGAAGAGATAAGCGTTGATCGCGTCGAGATCAACCCCGCAAATCATATCGGCACAGGGGCAGAGATAGTATGCTCTGAGGGACAGAGGGTTTCGCGCGGTGATGTGATCGCAAGGGCGGCTGACGGCCTTTCGGTAAACTATCACGCACCCTTTGACGGTGTTATAAAGGAAGCAATAAGCAAAATCATAATCAGTAAGGTGGATAGAAATGTATAAGTCCATAGGAGTAATAGAGCTAAAATGCGTGCCCAAGGGTGTCGAGGCGGCAGATGCCGCCCTCAAGAGCGCAGGCATAGATATGGTGTCGGCACACCCATCCTGCCCCGGAAAATACGAGATAATACTTACCGGCTCGATATCAAACGTGACCGCCGCGATCGACCACGTTAGAGAGAAATTCGACGGCTACGTTATAGATTCGTCGGTTATGGGTCGTATAGACGAGCAGGTCATCGCCGCCCTCTTCAGCACGAACGAGGGGCGCAAGTCAGGGTCCTTAGGCCTTATCGAAACATACTCCGCATCAAGTGCCATTAAGGCGGCTGATATAGCCGTTAAGACAGCGAGGGTCGAGATATACGACCTTAGAGTTTCGCGCGGTATGGGAGGCAAGGGCGTCGTAATGCTTACCGGTGAGGTTGGTGACGTTTCTGCCGCAACAGAGGCGGGCGGCGAGTACGCGAAGTCGCTCGGTATGCTTTCGGCAACCTCTGTAATAGCCGCTCCCCACGCTGATTTGTGGGAACAAATGTAAATAACAGTTAGCATAATCAACCAAAAACACAATTTTTGGAGATAATATGGAAAACATAAAATTCGTGATTGAGAAAAGCGCAAGAATAGAAAAGCTTGTAGATACCCTCTACGAGAGAATGCCGAGGATCGAGTGCGCGCGCGGAGTTCTCGTAACCGAGAGCTATAAGGCGACAGAGGATCTTCCCATAATCAAGCGCAGAAGCGCGGCGTTCGCCCATATTCTTCGCAATATTCCGATTGTTATTCGCCCCCACGAGCTTATCGTCGGCTCGGCAACTAAAGCGCCAAGAAGCGCGCAGGTATTCCCCGAGTATTCCTACGAGTGGCTTGAGGCGGAGCTTGATACGATAGAGCATCGCGCGGCAGACCCCTTTTATATCAGCGAGGATGTCAAGGCGACGTTAAGAAAAATATACCCCTACTGGAAGGGCAAGACGGTCTCCGACCTCGCGCTCTCGAATATGCTTCCCGAGGCGTATGACGCGTTTGCAAACCACGCGGTATTTACCCCCGGAAACTATTTCTATAACGGCATCGGCCACGTTTGCGTTGACTACCCCAAGGTCTTAAGGATCGGCTATCGCGGCATAATTGCCGAGGCGACCGAGGCGCTCTCAAGGCTCGATTTCTCCGACCCCGATTACGTAGCGAGAAGCAATTTCCTCTCTGCGGTCATCGAGAGCTGTGAGGCTGTCGTCGAGTACGCGAGAAGATATTCCGCACTCGCGCGCGAGTGCGCTATGACAGAGGGAGACCCCGAGCGCCGCGCCGAGCTTCTTACGATCGCAAAGAATTGCAGCCGCGTTCCCGAGTTTGGTGCAACCACATTCCACGAGGCTTGCCAGTCCTTCTGGTTCGTTCAGCTTCTTTTACAGGTCGAGTCGAGCGGACACTCGATATCCCCCGGCCGCTTCGACCAGTATATGTACCCCTACTACAAAAAGGATCTTGACAAAGGGCTTATAACCGTCGAGGGCGCACAGGAGCTTATCGACTGCATCTGGGTTAAGCTCAACGATATAAATAAGGTAAGGGACGCCGCATCGGCAGACGGATTTGCCGGCTACGGTATGTTCCAAAATCTTATCGTCGGCGGTCAGAATATTTACGGACTTGACGCGACGAACGACCTCTCTTATATGTGCCTCGAGGCATCGATGCACGTGCCCCTCCCTCAGCCCTCGATCTCTATCAGAGTATGGAACGGCTCGCCCGAGTCGCTTCTTATGAAGGCGGCGGCGCTCACAAGGCTCGGCACGGGACTTCCCGCATATTATAACGACGAGGTTATGATACCCTCTATAATGGCGCGCGGACTTTCGCTTGAGGATGCGCGCGACTATTGCATCATCGGTTGCGTTGAGCCGCAAAAGGCGGCAAAGACCGACGGCTGGCACGATGCGGCATTCTTCAATATGTGCCGCCCGATGGAGCTTGCCTTTTCCAACGGATACAGCAAGGGTGAGAAAATAGGAATAGACACCGGCGACGTTGGTGAAATGAAGACCTTTGACGAGTTTTACTCTGCCTATAAGGCACAGCAGGCTTATATGATAAGGCTTCTCGTCAACGCAAATAACGCGATAGACCACGCGCACGCGGTAAGATGCCCCCTCCCCTTTCAGTCCTGTATGGTGGACGACTGCATAGGCAGAGGTAAGTCCTTGCAGGAGGGCGGAGCAATCTATAATTTCACAGGTCCGCAGGGCTTCGGTATTGCGAATAATACCGACGGTCTTTTGGCGATCAAAAAGCTCGTTTTTGAGGAAAATCGTGTAACCCTCGCGGAAATGCGCGATGCGCTTGCCGCAAACTTCGGCTACGGCTACTCGGGTGATGCGGCAGAAAAGCTTACCGCAGAGATCGTAGCGGAGCTTGTAAAGGACGGAAGCGAGATCACCGCAGAGCTTATAAGATCGGTTTATGAAAAGGTGACCGAGGGCAGCATTTTCGCGCCCGATACGGCGGCACGCTATCGCGAGATCAAGCGTATGATAGACGAGGACTGCGACAAATACGGCAACGATATATACGCGGCGGATATGCTTGCGCGTGACGTTGCAAACAGCTATACACGCGAGGTAGAGAAGTACAGAAATCCGCGCGGAGGAATATTCCAGGCGGGTCTTTACCCGGTATCTGCAAACGTGCCCCTCGGCGCGGCAACGGGCGCGACTCCTGACGGCAGACTTGCTTACACCCCCCTCGCAGACGGCATAGGCCCTGCCTCGGGTAGGGATATTAAGGGCCCCACCGCAACCGCAAACTCGGTTGCAAGGCTCGATCAGGGAGTTGCATCAAACGGCACGCTTCTTAACCAGAAGTTTCACCCCTCGGCTCTTGAGGGCACGGCAGGTCTTACAAAGTTTATAGCGCTCATTCGCTCCTACTTTGACCAAAAGGGTATGCACATGCAGTTTAACGTCGTTACCCGCGAGACCCTTATAGACGCGCAAAACCACCCCGAGAAATATAAGACGCTCGTCGTAAGAGTTGCGGGATACAGTGCGCTGTTTACTACTCTCTCAAAATCACTCCAAGATGATATAATTAATAGAACTCAACAAGGCTTCTGATTGGTATAAATTGTGTAATACTGCGTTGGCGTATCGATTCGGTCACCTCGTCGTAGGTAACTACGCCGTCGCCGACCTCACTCTCGCCGCCTTGTCTTACGCAATTTCTCCTCAATCAGCTCTGAACGGTATAAATTGTGTAATACTGCGTTGCCCCTCGACGCGCTCGGATCGCCGTAGCTACTACGGCTTCACGTCGCTTGCTCGGTTGCGCCTTGTCTTACGCAATTTCTACCTAATCAGAGTATCGGTTGATTGCATACTGAAATTAAGAACAATAAAAAACTCAGAAAGGAGAGCACGAATGGCAACACTCGGCAGAATATTTAATATTCAGCGGTTTTCGATACACGACGGGCCGGGTATAAGGACGATCGTGTTCTTCAAGGGCTGTCCTATGAGGTGCGCCTGGTGCTGTAACCCCGAGTCGCAGTCCTTTGAGATAGAAGAGATGGTGGAGGCGGGCAGGATAAAGACGGTCGGACGCGACGTTGGCGTCGCGGACGTTATGCCCGAGATACTTGCGGATATTCCGTACTATCGCAGGAGTGGCGGCGGCGTTACCCTTTCGGGTGGCGAGGTGCTTTGCCAATCCACCTTTGCCGCAGAGCTTCTTTCGGAGTGCAAGTCAGCAGGGCTTCACACGGCTATTGAGTCGGCGGCAACGCTTTCCTACGATAAGATAGAAAGGCTTCTCCCGTACCTTGATCTATACCTTATGGATATAAAGCATATGGACTCGGCAAAGCACAGGGAGTACACCGCCAACGGAAACGAGCTTATACTTGAAAACGCGCGCCGCGTTGCGAAAAGCGGTGTCGAGCTTATAATAAGAACGCCGGTCGTCCCCGGCTTTAACGATACCGAGGAGGAAATTCTTGAAATAGCAAGGTTCGCAAAGGAGATAGGCGCAAAGGAGTATCACCTTTTGCCCTACCACAGGCTTGGCTCGGATAAGTACGACGGACTTTCAAGAGGCTATGCTATGAGGGATACCGAGCCACCCGCAAAGGAGAAAATGCAACATCTTCTTTCTGTGGCACAGCGCACCGGAATTGCCTGCCAGATAGGCGGATAACACAAAAATGACAAATATTATTTACATAAGCGAGGAAAAAATATGGAGCTTCGTGAAAATATGAGAATAGTGCAGGAGCTTGTCCCCGGTAAGCAGGTGACACTCTGCCATATAATTGCAAACCCCGATGAGGTGCTTTTTGCAAAGCTCGGCCTTGACCCCAAGACCGATTATACGCGCAGTGCGATAGGTATTCTCACCGTCAGCCCTGCTGAGAGCGCGGTGATTGCCGCGGATATCGCTATAAAGTCCTCGGGCGCTGATATCGGCTTCGTTGATCGCTTTACCGGTACGCTTATCATCTCGGGCAGCGTTTCCTCGGTAGAGAGCGCATTCGTTGCTATCCGCGCGTACGTTATGGACAAGCTTGGCTACACCTGCTGCGAGATAACCAAAACCTAAAATGAAGAAGATAATTCTTATCGGGCGCGTTGCCGCGGGCAAGACCACCCTTACGCAGGCGCTTCGCGGAGAGGAAATACACTACTACAAAACTCAATACGTTAACTATCTTGACACCGTTATAGACACCCCCGGTGAGTACACCGAGCTTAGGCAGACGAGCGGAGCATTGGCGCTTTATTCCTACGAGGCGGACGTCGTCGGTCTCGTTCTCAGCGCAAACGAGCCGTACTCTATCTTCTCCCCCTGTATCACCAGCCTCGTTAACCGCGAGGTCGTCGGAATTATCACGGGAATAGACAAGCCGGACGCAAACGTTGAGAGGGTTGAAAGATGGCTAAGGCTTGCGGGCTGCAAGAAAATATTCCCGATAAGCGCTATAACAGGCGAGGGTGTCGGGAGGCTTATAGACTTTCTTCGCGAGGACGAGGAAAAGGAGGACTAAAGATATGAAGACCAAGGTTATCGCCTTTGCCAACAACAAGGGCGGAAGCGGAAAGACCACGACCGCGTCAAACGTTGCCGCCTCAATGGCGCTTATGGGTAAGCGCGTTCTTGCTATCGACGGTGATATGCAGATGAACCTTACACTCTCGTTTTTTGACGAGGAGCGCGCGATAGAGCTTGCGACGGGTGAGAAAAATATATACCACGCGATAAAGGGAGAGAGGGATCTTTCCGAATACGTTTTCGAGAGCAACGTCAAGGGGCTTGATTTCATCGCCTCGTCCTCTCTTATGAGCGGCATTGAGTTCGACCTTTTCTCGAAATGGCAGAGGGAGATAATTCTCAAAAAATGCCTCGCACCCATAGTTGCGCGCGGCACCTACGACTATATCATTATCGACGCGCCCCCGACGCTCGGTGGCTGGGTAATGAATATTATGTGTGCCTCGGATTTCGTCGTTATTCCGGTTGAGGCAAGTCCGTGGGGACTTTTCGGCCTTGCGAATATGTTTGACTTTATCGGCCAGGTTAAGAGCATCGCTCCTACCCTCGAGGTGCTTGGTATCGCAATCACAAAGGCAGACGAGAGAAAGAACTACTTCAAGCAGACGCTTGAAATTCTTAAGGAAATGGACTCCGCAAGGCTCTTTGACACCTACGTTAGGGTGGATAGCGCGATAGAGTGGGCGCAGGATAACGGCGAGCCGGTCGTGACCTATAAAAGGTATTCAAGAAGCTCGCTCGAATATAAAAAACTTACTAAGGAGATCATATGCTATGCCGATAGGTAAGAACGCAATTAAAAGGGTTGCAGACAGCACCAAAAAGGAAACTCTGGCAAAGGCGGCAGAGGTAACTCCCGCCCAGGAAAATACCGCAAAGAAGCCAGCGGCACCTAAGACTGCCGCAAAGGCAACTGCTAAGGCAACGACTAAAGCAACCGCACCTAAGGCGGCAAAGCCTACCGCAAAGAAGCCTGCCGCACCTAAGGCTGCACCCAAGACTGCTGCTGAAAAGCCTTTGGCAAAGGCAGCGCCCGAGGCAAAAAAGGACGGATTCAACCGCATAAATATCGGCGGTGAGCTTCCCGTTTATCTTTTATAAAAGCCGCGTATAGCCTCAACAAAAAAGACAGGAAACGTCAACCGTCTCCTGTCTTTTATAATCTTTATATGTAAACATATATTTGCAAAATCTGCTTATTTTTCTAGAACTGGCTCAAAAAATTCGCGAAGCGCGGTGAGGTATTCCTCTTGGCTGTGGGGGAAGCAAAGACCGTGGCCGGCGCCCTTTATGATAACGAGGCGCTTTTCTTTTGCCGCGCAGGCGGCAAAGTTTTCCTCGCTCATATATGCGGGGACGAAGTCGTCCGCATCACCGTGGAAGAAGATCGTCGGGAGCGTACACCTTTTCATAGAGTCGAT
>JAFYRZ010000064.1 GCA_017546745.1 Clostridia bacterium | reverse complement strand
AGCGTGCCGAAGTCCTTTTCGCGCGTCTTGAATTCGTGGCTGTTAAGCGAGGCCTCGAGCATTTTTCTGTCTATACCGCGCGCCGCGATGTCCTTTACCGTGTTAAAGAAAAGGCTTAGAAGCTCGTCTGTGCAGCCGTCCTTCACGTTTCTGAATTCAAGCATAAGCATCGACTGCTTTATGGAGTCATAGGGGAGTATTGAAACGTCCTCGCAAAGCCCGGAATCTATCATAGCCTTTTTAAGGGGGGATTCGTTAGAGGAGCAGATTGCGTCAAAAATAACGTTTGCCGCTATGATTTTCTCCTGCTCATCAAATCTTGCAAAAATATATCCAAGCTCAACGCGTGTCTTGTTTTCGCTAGGCTCGTTAGGTGCTATCTCGTATTTCACCTCGCGCACGCCTGCGTTTACTATGGTCTGCTCCGCTATCTCGAAGTCTATCGGAGCGCGCTCGTATTCGTTAAGATATGAGCTGATAAGGGGCAGGACTGTGTCAAGGCAAACAGAGCCGTCGAGGAAGATTATAGCGTTTGAGGGGTGGTAATATTTTTTATGTGCGTTAATGAAGCTTTCGTAAGTAAGGTCGGTTATAAACTCCGGCTTTCCGCCCGACTCGTATTTATAGCAGGTGTCGGGGGAGAGCATATCCTTGAGGTGGTATGCCGCAAGCTCGTCGGGGGAGGAGAATGCACCGCGCATCTCGTTAAGCACAACGCCCGAGCGCGAAAGCTCTCCGCTTTCCTCGTCAAGCTCGTAATGCCAGCCCTCCTGACGGAATATGTTAGGATTTTTGAGCATGGCGGGGTGAAGCACCGCGTCCATATAAATGCTTACCAGATTTAAAAAATCCTTGTCGTTGCGGGAGGCAACGGGGTACATAGTTTTGTCCGGAAAGGTCATCGCGTTAAGGAAGGTGTTGAGAGAGCCCTTGAGCAATTCGACAAAGGGCTCCTTCACCGTATACTTATCCGAGCCGCAAAGCACGGAGTGCTCAATTATGTGAAACACACCCGTGCTGTCCTCGGGGGTAGTCTTAAAGGTTATAGAGAAGGTTTTGTTTTCGTCCTCTCTTTCGAGAAGATGAAGCTTAGCTCCCGTTTTTTCGTGCTCCATTTCGACGAGAGCTGCCTCAATTTCGGAAATCTCCCGTATCCGTGTTACCTTAAAGCCGTAGATGACGTCGTTTAATTTCATTATTTTTCTCCTTTGGTGATTTTCTCAAAAAAACTTGAAAGGTCGTTAGAGTATCCTACATGGTCGCGGCCGAAGGCCTCGGCATGGTCCGCACCGGGCACTCTGCGGTAAAAGGCGTCTCGGGCGCCCTCTATAATTTCGTCGCTCATAGAGATAGGGACGAAGCCGTCGTCCACCCCGTGTGCTATAAAAATCGGAATATCGGTGTTTTTCACCGCCTCGCGCGGTGATGCGGCATCTGAGTTAAAGCCGCCGAAGAGTATTCCGCCGAGCTTTATAAACGGGTATGCCCGGTCTGCGGGAAGACCTCTGTCTGAGCAGACCTTTTTTATTATCTCTTTTACGGAGGAATAGGGACAGTCGGCAATTATACCGATAACGTTTTCGGGCAGGTCAAGCTCCGCGGCCATAAGAACGGTGGCGGCACCCATTGAAAGACCGCCGAGGATAATTTTTACGTCCTTGCCGAAGCGCTCCACAGCGTAATTTGCCCACGAGACGCAGTCAAACCTTTCCTTTATACCAAAGGAAATGACCTTGCCCTCGCTTTTTCCGTGCGCTCTCTGATCGACGAGCAAAAGGTTGTGCCCCTGGCGCATACATTCCGCACCGATACCGCAAAAATCCCTCAGCGGAGAGCTTCTGTATCCGTGGAACTGTATATTAAGGGGTGCGCCGTCCTTTACGTGATAATATCTTGCGTGCAGCCTCAGCCCATCATAGCTTTCTGTATAAACGCTTTCATAGGGCAATGCCGCGAGCTCGTCTGTAAGAGAGTGCATAACCCGTATAAACTCGTCCTTCTCGTCCATATTTCTCTTGTCTAAATCATAGTGCTTTTCTCTTTTAGTCTTAAAAACCTGACAAAAGGTGTATCGCGCAAGCCCTACGGCAAAGGCGACTGCTATCAGAAGCAAAGCGAAAACAATTATAACGGGAACGGTAAACATAAATCTTCCTTTATAAAAAGTATTTATTATTTATTTTACCATTTTATCGGCATTTTAGCAATAAGAGGAAAAAATATTTATTTTTCCCCGTAAAACACGTGCCGCAAAACAGAAAAAGCAAGCCTCGCGGCTTGCTTTTTATTTAAGAGAATCAATAGCTTCCTTTATTTCCTTTTCGGTCATACACATCTCACGGGTGAATTCCGCGGCGCTTACTCGCAGTCCTCCGCTTCCGAGGACGATAAGCTGCTCTTGCAGGTCCGAGGTAACCACGCGTACGTTATGCTCGCCCGCCATATCGTGCGTCGCCTTCTCGATATACGCGTCTGCCGTCTCGGCCTCCTTGGTGTATACCACGGATACGTCGCCGCATCTTTCAACGCTTCCCTCACCGCCGCGACGCTTGTAGGCGTCAAAGACGATTATAACCTTGCATTTTCTGAATGCCGAGTAATCGCACATAAGCCGTGTGAGGGTGTCGCGTGCGAGCGAAATATCCCCCTCGGAAAGCTTTCTCAGAGTGTCGTTTGCGAAAATAAAGTTGTATCCGTCGATTAAAAGATAATCGTCGGTTTTCTTTTTTATTTTTGCCGGCCTCTCGCGCTTTTGCGGTGCCGCCGCATTTTCCTTTTTCTCCGAGGCGGTGCGCGGCTTGACCTTGCCGTAGGT
>JAFYRZ010000063.1 GCA_017546745.1 Clostridia bacterium | reverse complement strand
GTGAGCGAGGTCATCGAGATCGTTGACGGCAAGAGCGACGGCTATTATATCCTCTATAAGGCCGAAAAGAGCGCCGCTCACTTTGAAGAAAATTATCCCGATATCGCGTTTTCCTACGTCACGAATGCGGTCGGAAAGATAAGATTTACCGCAAAGGAATCTCTTGCGGCAAGCGCGAGATTTACCGACGAATATTTCACCCTTGACCACGCGACGATAAGCATATGATGAAACGTAAATACGCAAGTGAGCACGACATATCGTCATTCTATGACGTTGAAAGAGTGCCTGTAAGAGTTGGGCTGATCAAGCTATATAACGCGCTGTCCTCTATCATATCCGACGGCTTCTCCGACACGGTAAAAATCACCCTCAAGGAGGGGATAGATCTCTATAAATCCATAAACGTATCGATTACGCATCTTGCCCAGTTTTTCAAGAAGATTTTGTATCACGTCCATGGCGAGGAGGATATAGAGATCTGCCTGTCTACGAACGATTTTGACGCGTTTATTGATGTAAAATGCAATTATAAGTTTACAAAAGAAGAGATTTCCGACATTGAAGCGGCGCTTACCGACACCGGGCTTAATTTTAAGATCGGTGAGGATATCCACCTTGAAACTCCGCTTCGCGGCTGCGGTGTTGTTACCGCCTACGCTTTCGGAACAGACGAGATACGCCATTATATGTTTTATATTATACACTCGGTAATGTTCAAGATCTATCAATAATCGAATAAACCCCAAGACGGACGCATCGCTTTATGGCTTGCGTCCGTTTTTTTATGCTAAAAAATGTTACTTATATTTTCAGATCGAAAGGCGCAAATTATTATCATAAAAAACGAACGGAAGGTGCGACGGGAGAAAACTCCCGAAGGTATATATAATGAAAAGAACAACTTTAGCGCTGACTGCGCTTTTACTTGCCCTTTGTGCGGTGCTTTCTCCCTCACTCGGTGTTGGCGCTATGGCGGCAGACGAGGTCTGTGAGGCGTATTTGCCCGAGGGGTGCGAGGTAGGCTCGAGATTTCTTGAGCTTTTTTTCGGCAAAAGGGCGGATACGAAAAAGGATGACGGCAAGAGCGCCCGACCTGCTACGCTTACCGCGGGCGGCGACGTTTTCGGTATTAGGATAAAGGAAAACTGTATTACGGTGGTTGACAGCAGAGAGTGTGACGACATCAAGGAGGGCGACAAGATAATAAGCATCGGCGGCATTGAGGTGAAAACGATAAGTGACGTTAAGGGCGCGCTTGCTTCTCTTGACGGCAGCGAGGTAACGCTTAAAATAAAGCGGCGCGACCAGATAAAGACCGTTACAATAAAGCCCGAGGTCGTTGGCGACGAGGTAAGGCTTGGCGTTTCGGTGCGCGACGGTGCGGCAGGCATCGGTACGGTTACCTACTACGACGAGGAAAGGGGTGTTTTTGGCGGACTCGGCCACGGTATTTGTGACCCCGACACCTCCGTTCCTATCGAGATCTCGGAGGGTGTTGTTTGCGGTGTTATCCTCGGCGGCGTTCAAAGGGGTGCTGAGGGCAAGCCCGGCGAGCTTTGCGGTGTTCTTACGAGCGATATCTACGGCACTCTTTACGCCAATACCGAGGTCGGTGTTTTCGGCGAGCTTTCTCCAAGGGGAAACGGCACAAGCCCCGAGTATCCCATTGCCTCTCGCGATGAGGTAAAGGAGGGCGAGGCAAAGATAATCTCTACCGTTAAGAACGGCAAAAAGGCGGAATACTCCGTCAAGATCTTCGACGTTAACGAATCCTCCACCGGCACAAAATCCTTTAAGATCAAGGTCACCGACCCCGCGCTCATCGCCCTCACCGGCGGAATCGTCAGAGGAATGAGCGGCTCCCCCGTCATTCAAAACGGCAAGCTGGTGGGCGCGGTAACGCATGTTCTCGTCGCAAATCCCACCGAGGGGTATGGAATTTTTATTGAGAATATGCTGAATGCGGCAGAGATGCCGATGCAAAAGGCGGCGTAAAAACGAATATATCAAAAAATTGTCCCTACTATACCTTTGCACAAGGTGTAATAGGGACAACTGTATTTTATAATCGATTCGTCAATTTTCGCCCTGCTTGTTTATGCGCTTGGCACAATCCGAGCACATTCCGTAATCGTCCAACGAGAGCGGCGATAAGGTCTTGGTTAATTCACTGTGTATAGCTCTTCTCTCAGAGCTATCAACAAAGCCGTCGCTTTCAATAGAGGGGTTATATCCCTGCTTGCCGCAAAACGTGCAGGTGTTAATATATTTCTTTGCCTTGGGATTCCATTTTTCGATATATAACGAAAAGCCCTTTTTTGTTGTTTTACTATGTGACATTATACCTCATTCTCCAAAATCCAATCAAGTAGCTCCTCATACTTCATCTCACCTGCCGCGACGGCAAGACCGACACGGGCAACCTCGGCGTTAGTGGGACGGAGCTTGATACCGTTGGTTTCAAGAAACGTGAGAAGAACGTACATTCCAATTCGCTTGTTTCCGTCCACAAAGGCGTGGTTGGAGATCAGCGAAAAGCCGATGCGCGCACCTTTTTCCTGCTTTGTGGGATAAAGCTCTTGACCGTCAAACGTGGCAAATGCCGACTCGAGTGCGCTGTTGAGAAGAGCAATATCGCGCACATTCGGGTCGCCGCCCGTTTCTTCTGTAATAAGCTTGTGCAACAAAAGCACCTTTTCCTCACTGATTTTAACCATTATTTTGCAAGCTCCTCAAATGCGGGTCGGTAAAG
>JAFYRZ010000062.1 GCA_017546745.1 Clostridia bacterium | reverse complement strand
CTCTGCCTCGGGTGCGCCGATGGTTTCGTCACCGACGATCCAGGTAAGCTCGTCGTATGCGTCGGTTGCCCAACCGAAGGTAGCGTTATCAAGCTCTACATTCTTAGACTCAAAGAATATCTGGCCGACTCTGCCGGACCATTCGATACCGTACGTGCTTCCGTTACCCGAGGGAGTATAGAAGTCGATACCTACCTTGCCGCCGTCTATGGTAAGATTAACGACAATGAAGCCTTCCATCTTAAGAACGTGGGTTCTTACGGTCTTGGTGGTTCCGTCCTTGAGAACGTTGTATACGGTAATATTCTTGGAGGTGATCTCAACGTAGCTTCCGCCAACGTTGTCCTTACCTCTACCTATATATATAGCGCCATCGTCGCCAAAGCTCTTGATATCAGCAGCCAAGGAGTAGGAGAAGCCGCCGTTTACCGCAGTTTCGGTAAGGGTGATATCAGCAGAGCCGTCGATGTCACCGCTCTCAGACTCGATGAACCGAGTATCGGACCACTTTGCGTAGAAGGTAGTCTCCGCAAGAGTTAAGTTGAGCTTCTTCTTAACAGGGGTGGTCAGCTCCTTGTCGGTGTACCAGCCAAGGAAGGCACTGCCCTCTTTAGTAGGAACGTGAAGGTCGTCTGTAGTCTCTATAGAAAGAGTCTCGGGGTTGTCGGGAGAATTAGTACCGCCGTTGAGAACGTAGTTGATCTTATACTCGGTTACGTTCCACTTTGCAGTGAGAGTAAGATGAGCGTTAACAGGGCTTGAGAAATCCCAAAGCTTGTCTCCGTTATACCAGCCTGCGAAGGTGTATCCCTTCTTTGCGATTGCTCTGGGCTGACTTACGGGCTCGCCGCCGATAACCTTCTCGGGATCGAAATCGGTTCCGTCAACACCGGTAACAAAGTTAACGGTAAATTCGTTGGGACCAAAAACAACCTTGGTGGTCGCGGTGTTAGCGCTGAGTGCATAGTTAGGATCGTTAACGCTTGCGTATACGGTCGCTGTTCCCTGCTCTCTGAAATTGTAATTATTGTAGTTGAGGTTAAGAGTAAGCTTACCCTCGTCCTCGGGGCTTACGCCTATAAGCTTGTAGTTAAGAGTAGGCGCAGTACCGTTTGCAGGATAGGAGGCTTCGTTGCCGCTCCAGTCAACAGATATATGCTTGGGCAGTATCTGGAGAATAGCGGTTGCCTCGTAATCCTCGTATCCGGGTGCAGATACGTATGCGGTGATTATGTAAGTTCCCGCATTCTTATGAACGTTGGGCTCGCCGTCGGTAAAGAACGCATCGTTCTCCCAAACGTACTCGATATCTGCTCCATAAGGAGCGCCCTTTACAGCTATGGAATGCTCAACGCCGTCGTAGTAATACTGAGCGCTGCTAAAGGTTATTCCAACCATTTCCATAACTACCTCTTCATCGCATCCTGCGATATCGCAGTAGCCGTCGTTATCGTTATCGACGTGCCAGGTACACTTGGGGATCTCCATAAAGGATCCGCAGCTGTCGCAGACGTAGTCGCCGTTTGCATCGGTATGAGACGCACATGCGGTCGATCCCAAGGTGCAGGATGCAAGCGCCGCGAGACATACGATAAGTCCCGCGATAAGCAATAGCTTTTTGATTTGTTTTTTCATATTTGTCCTCCCTAAATCCGAGTTCCAAAAAATAATAAACTTCGGTATTATAGATATTTTATCATACCGAAGCCATTGTTGTCAATTGTAATATGTATATAAATATTATTTAGCGGATATGTGCATTGTTACGAAAAGCGAGCCTTGATCAGTGAAATTGCACAAGCGACGCCGTCCCTTGCCGAGGAAACTATGCCGCCGGCATATCCCGCTCCCTCTCCTATCGGATAAAGTCCGGCAGTGCCGATCGCCGCAAGGTCGTCGCCGCGCAGCACTCTTACAGGAGATGTCGATCTGGTCTCCGCACCCGTCAGCACCGCATCGCCAAAGGCATATCCGGGCATCCATTTATCAAATTCGGTAAAGCCCGCCTTCAGCGAGTCTGCAATAAAATCGGGAAGATATTCACCCGGCAGCGCATGCTCCACGCCTCTTTGATAGCTTGGTCTGACAGATCCCGATCCGACGGTACGGCTATCGGAATACACCTCGCACAGCCTTGCCGCGGGCGCCCTGTACTCACCAAAAAGACCGAACACGCCCTCCTCAATCCTCTTCTGGTACTCAATACCGGCAAGCGGAGAATCCGATCCGAAATCCTCGGGTGTGACGGATACGAGTATCGCCGCGTTTGAGTTATCGGCATCTCTGCCGTATTCGCTCATACCGTTTGTAACTACACCGCAGGGCGAGGAGGTAGCCGCAACGACGCTTCCACCCGGGCACATACAGAAGCTGTAGACGCTTCTGCCATTCGGAAGATGCGACACGAGGTGATAGGACGCCGAGCCAAGCGAGTCGGGATAGTCCTTGCCGTATACGAGCGAGTTTATATATTCTCTCGGATGCTCAACGCGAACTCCGATGCCAAAGCCCTTAGCCTGCATGGGAACGCCCTTAGCCGAAAGTAATTCAAAAACGTCACGTGCGCTGTGTCCTGCCGCAAGGATAAGGGTATCGGTATCGAGCGTATACCTTTTTCCGTCCTTTTCGTACTCAACGGCACACACCCTACCCTCCTTAGTCTTAAAGTCGGTCATACGCGCGCCGTAGATGAAGGTAGCACCCATAGAGATCATTTTCTCCCTGAGCCGCTTTACTATTCCCGAAAGCTTATCGGTGCCAAGGTGCGCCGAGGTCGAGTATAGGATATCCTCTGTTGCGCCTGCCTCAACGAAGGAGGTAAGGATATAATGCTTATAAGCATCCATGCTTCCGACCTTGAGCTTGCCGTCCGAATAGGTGCCTGCACCGCCCTCGCCAAACTGAATATTACACTCCGAGTCAAGCCTTCCGGTAAGCATAAATTCGTTTACCTTTTTTATCCTTGCGTCAACGTCAAGCCCCCTCTCGATAACGGTAGGCGTACATCCCGCCTCACAAAGCACCATAGCCGCAAAAAGCCCGGCAGGACCGCTTCCGACGATAACGGGAGCTGCTTTTTTCCTTGCGGTAGGTATATCGAGAGTGTAATCCGGGCACGGGCTTACCTTCTTTTTCATCTTAAGCAGCCCTGCCTCCCTGTCAGGTGAAAACGCAGCACCGACGGTAAGCTTATAGCCTATCCCCGCCCCCGTGTCAACTGACAGCTCCTCTCTGAGTATCTTTATTTCTTTAATTTCGTTCTTTTCTACGGGTAGTATTTCTACCAAAGCGTCTTTTACGCTATCTGCAGTGTAGCCTACCCCAACGCTTAAGGATATTTTTACCAACGCTTCTCTCCTCAAAGTTTTATGCATCCATTTTAGCATTTTTCGGCGTGCATTTCAAGTGGGCAAGAAAATTTTGCGTATACAAAATCAAAAATGCGGAAAAACTACCACCGTCACAGAAAAAAAGAAGGTGGTGATCGAATCTTGAAAAAAACCGTTTTGATACTGATAGCTATGTGCATATTTGCGCTGACGCTCTCTGCGTGCGGCGGATGCGCCACGGAGGGTGAGGTATCCGTGCTTTACTACACCTACAGCGACACCTACATTTCGGGCGTGCGCACCGAGATGGACAGAATACTCAGAGAAAACAACGTTAAGTTTTACAACTACGACGCCAACGGAAATCAGTCCACCCAGACCGAGCAGGTGGACACGGCGATAGCCAAGGGCTCACGCATGCTTATAGTCAACATAGTTGATACCGGCTCGGAGGATGCGGCAAAGACCATAATCGGCAAGGCACGGGCAGCAGACATCCCCGTCATCTTCTTCAACCGCTCGGTAAGTGAGGACGTGCTGAACAGCTACGATAAATGCTTTTTCGTAGGAACCGATTACGAAATGGCGGGAAGAATGCAGGGTGAGCTTATAGGAAGCTACGTTAAGGATAACCTTTCGTCGCTTGACATCAACGGTGACGGCAGGATCAGCTACTGCCTCTTTAAGGGACAGCAAGGAAACGCTGAGGCAGAGGCAAGAACGAAATATTCGGTAGAGGAGGCAAACAAAATACTCACTGCGGCAGGAATGGCACCGCTCGTCTTTTACGACAGCGACAACCGCGACGGATACCTTGTGGATCAGGACGGAACCTGGTCTAGCGCAGCGGCAAACAACTATATGAAAACGATACTCTCGGCATACAGCGAGCGAAGCGGTAATATGGTAGAGCTTATAATTGCAAACAACGACGAAATGGCGCTTGGCGCG
>JAFYRZ010000061.1 GCA_017546745.1 Clostridia bacterium | reverse complement strand
GCAGAGAAATTTGCATGAGTATCTTCTTTTTTGGAATTTACAAAAACGACGATAATCTATCAAAAAATTCCAAAAATGCAAACAATAGTGTTCATTTATGGCTTATTTTGCAAAAAATGTTAGTAATTTTGCACCTGTTGAGTTTTTGAAAATCTACAAAATGTTAAGTCGAAGAGGGCAGGATTTGCTTAAATCTCTGTCTGTTTTCGGATTTATGCTCGTTTTCGACAAAACGGCTGATTTTACTGATTTTTAACCTTCTGTTTATATAGAGGGCGCGCTTGAAGCTTATCATAAGAACGACAATTCTTGCTTTAATATCAGTAACAATTCGACAGGTATGTATATTATATATAATTTATTTGCAATTTTTTTGTAAATATTTATATTAGGGGTTGAAATTCCTTTAAATATATGTTATTATATTGTAAGATTTGAATTTAGTTAAATTTTTGTCAATCTTTTTTGCGCCATTTAAGTCCTCGGTTTTCCCCTTTCCTCGCTTAAATGGCATTTATTAGAGAAAAATCAATCGATTATACATATATCGATTATATATGTATCGATTTCCTTCATTTATATATATATTATGCGCACTACCCGGCGCTACGTGAGGTAACAGATGGACGTAGGATCAATTCCAAAGGCGACCCTCGGTCGCATACCTATCTACATAGAATATTTGCGCACGCTTCCCGACGAGGAGGTAAACGTCTCCGCCACGAAAATCGCGCGCGGGCTCTCTCTCGGAGAGGTGCAGGTCAGAAAGGACCTTGCCGTAATAAGCGGTGCGGGAAGGCCCCGAGTCGGATATGAGAGAAATAAGCTTATACGCGATCTTGAGGCTCACCTTGGCACGGAGGGCATTACCGCCGCGGTGCTTGTCGGTGTAGGAAAGCTCGGTCGCGCGCTTCTTGATCACGGCGGCTTTGAAGAGTTTGGCGTTCGGATCGTTGCGGGCTTTGACTGTAACGAGAGCGTTATCAAAATAAGCAAAAGCAGGTCGGTTCTTCCGATAAAGGATATCGAGTCCTTCGTTTTTGAAAACGACGTTAAGATCGGTATCATAACGGTGGGGCAGGGCTCTGCGCAGGAGGTTGCCGACAGGCTGGTTGCCGCGGGCATCCGCGCGATATGGAATTTCGCCCCATGTCAGCTTACCGTCCCTGACGGTATAATTCTTAAGCAGGAGAATTTAGCTCTTTCTCTTGCACATCTGAATTCGTTATTAAAAAGAAAAAAATAAATCAATCATTTTGAGGAGAAAAACATGAAAATTACTGTTTGTATCGGTAGCAGCTGTCACATTAAGGGCTCTCGCAAGGTAGTAGAGTCGCTTCAGGCGTTGATCGCAGAAAACGGTCTTGCCGACAAGGTTGAGCTTGGCGGCACGTTCTGCCTTGGCAACTGCCAGGCCGGCGTTTGCGTTACGGTTAACGACGAGTTTTATTCCGTAAGCCCCGAAACGGTCGATGAGTTCTTTAAGACCGCGGTTCTTGAGAGGTTGTAAAATATGTTTATAGTACAGGTTTGCGTAGGCTCGTCCTGCCATCTTAAGGGATCGGAGACGATCGTCGAGATGTTTCAGGCGGCGATCGCGGAGCATCACGTTGAGGACGACGTAGTTCTTACGGGAAGCTTTTGTATAGGTAAATGCAACAGGGTCGGAGTTACCGTTCAGATAAACGACGACGTTCACGTAGGCGTTACCCCCGAGAGCTTCAGAGAATTCTTTAAGGAAAACGTTCTTGACGCTATTGAGGCTGAAAGGAAGTAATTGAAATGGCAAGCTGCTTAACACTTAAAAAATCAAACTGTAAGTCCTGCTTCCGTTGCGTAAGAAAATGCCCTATCAAGGCAATTCGCTTCTCCGGAAACCAGGCGCACATAATCGGAAACGAGTGTATTCTTTGCGGAAACTGCGTTGTGCAGTGTCCCCAGAACGCTAAGGAGATCGCTGACGGAATAGAGAAGACCAGAGTGTTCCTCCAGTCGGGCGACCCCGTAGTGGTCAGCCTTGCGCCCTCCTTCATTGCAAACTACGACGGAGCTGGTATCGAGGCTATGCGTAGGGCGCTTTTGAAGCTCGGCTTCTTCGCGGTCGAGGAGACCGCCGTTGGCGCAACGATAGTAAAAAGAGAATACGAGAGAATGATCGCCGAAGAGGAAAGAGACGTTATCATAACCTCCTGCTGTCATTCCATCAACCTGCTTATACAGAAGCGCTTCCCCTCCTGCCTTGAATATCTTGCAGACGTAATGTCGCCTATGCAGGCGCACTGCAGTGATATTAAAAAGCGTATTCCGAATGCAAAGACCGTATTTATCGGACCCTGCGTTGCGAAGAAGGACGAGGCGGAGTATTACGAGGGCATCGTTGACGCGGTGCTTACCTTTGAGGAGCTTGACCAGATGCTTAAGGAGGACGGCGTTACCCTCGAATGCGAGTGCGACTCCGATGAGAACAGCCGTGCGCGCTTCTTCCCGACGACGGGCGGTGTGCTTAAGACGATGGTGCAGGATGCTCCCGGCTACACCTATATGGCGATAGACGGTGTTGAGAGCTGTATGACGGCTCTTAACGATATCGCAAGCGGCAAGGTACATAAGTGCTTTATCGAGATGTCTGCCTGCATCGGCAGCTGCATCGGTGGCCCCGTTATGTCAAGAGGCAAAAAGCCCCTCGTAAGCGATTATCTTAAGGTTGCAAGCTACGCGGGTAAGCGCGACTTTGACGTCGAGCAGCCGAACAGCGCCGAGCTTAGAAAGAACTTCTCCGCGATCGAGCATAAGCTTCCCGAGCCCGGTGAGGTCGAGATCATGGCGGTGCTTCGCCAGATGGGTAAGTTTAAGCCCTCCGACGAGCTTAACTGCGGAACCTGCGGATATAACTCCTGCCGTGATAAGGCTATCGCGGTGATCCAGGGTAAGGCGGAGGTCTCTATGTGTCTGCCCTTCCTTAAGGATAAGGCGGAGAGCTTCTCGGATACCATCGTTAAGAATACCCCCACCGGACTTATCGTTCTTAACGAGGACCTTGAGGTACAGCAGATAAACAACTCCGCAAGGAAGATCATGAATATAAGATCCGCCTCCGACGTGCTTGGAGAGCCGGTCGTGCGTATTCTTGATCCTACCCTCTTCTCCCAGGCGAAGAATACGAAGAGAAATATCAAGAACAAGCGAGTTTACCTCGCAGAATATAAAAAGTACGTAGAGCAGTCCGTGCTTTACGACGCGGATTCCAGAATGATAATAGGAATCATGCGTGACGTTACCGACGAGGTCGAGGCGAAGGAAAGAAAGGAGCTTATCAGCAGACACACCGTAGAGGTAGCTGATAAGGTGGTTGAGAAGCAGATGAGGATCGTACAGGAGATCGCTTCGCTTCTCGGAGAGACCGCGGCAGAGACCAAGATCGCCCTGACAAAGCTTAAGGAGTCGATCGGTGATGAATGATTTATGTGCAGATATAGGATATAAGAGCATAAACCACGCCGGCGAGGAGCTTTGCGGCGACCACGTTGACGTAGTTGGCGAGAACGAGAACTCGACGGTGATCGTGCTTGCGGACGGTCTTGGCTCGGGCGTTAAGGCGAGTATCCTCTCGACCCTTACCTCCAAGATCATCTCTACTATGATGGCGGCGGGGCTTCCGATAGAGGAGTGCGTTTCCACCATAGCCGCGACACTGCCGGTATGCTCGCTTCGCGGAGTTGCATACTCCACTTTTACGATAATTCATCTTCAGAATAACGAGGTCGCCGAGATCATTCAGTACGATAATCCCCACGTGATCATCATAAGAGATTTCGAGATCTACGATTATCCTAAGACCGAGATGAATATCGGCGGCAAAAAGATCTACAAATCCACCATCCACCTGCGCGAGGACGATACCTTTATCGCTATGAGCGACGGATGTCCGCACGCGGGGCTTGGCGGTAAATACAATTTCGGCTGGAGGCGCGAGGAGATCGCCGCGTTTATGCAGGCGCTCGTTGCCGGCGGCTATACGGCTAAAAATCTTTCTACGATGCTCGTTGACGAGTGCGACAAGCTTTACGGCCACGCACCGGGCGACGATACGACCGCCTGCGTCATCAAGATAAGAAAGAGAGAGCCGATGAACATCCTCTTCGGCCCGCCCTCTAACAGGGACGATGCAGACCGAATGATGTCGCTCTTCTTCTCCAAGGAGGGCAAGCATATCATATGCGGCGGTACGACCTCGTCTATCGCGGCAAAATTCCTCGGCAAGCCGGTTACGGCAACGCTTAAATTTGAGCGTAGCGACGTTCCCCCGATCGCGCATATCGAGGGCGTTGACCTCGTTACCGAGGGAGTTATAACGATGAATAAGGTTATTGAGTACGCAAAGGACTACCTTGGTGACAACGCGCTTTACGAGCATTGGAACTTTAAGAAGGACGGCGCGTCGCTTATAAGCAGGCTCCTCTTCGAGGAGGCAACGGATATAAACTTCTACGTTGGCAGGGCGATAAACCCCGCACATCAGAACCCCGATCTTCCGATAAACTTCAACATTAAGATGAACCTTGTCGGAGAGCTTTCCGAGTGTCTCAAAAAGATGGGCAAACGAATCAAAGTAAGTTATTTTTAAACATCAGGAGAATTACAATGCAAAAGAAAGTCACTATTATAGGCGCCGGCGCTGTCGGCTCGACCACCGCATTCGCTCTGCTTACCCGCGGCGCGGCATCGGAGGTAGTTCTTATCGATATAAACACCAACAAGGCGCTCGGCGAGGCGCTTGACATCAAGCAGGCGACCCCCTTCATCGACAACTGCGATATCTACGCAGGCTCTTACGAGGATGCGGTCGGCTCCGACGTGGTCATCATCACCTCCGGTATCGGAAGAAAGCCCGGTCAGTCAAGGCTTGAGCTCGTTCAGACCAACATCGGCATACTTAAGGGTATTGCAGACGAGATAGTTAAGGTTGCCCCCAACGCTATCTACGTTATCGTTGCAAACCCCGTAGATATCCTTACCTACGCGTTCCTTCAGTTTACCGGTCTTCCCAAGAACCAGGTATTCGGAACCGGTACCGTGCTTGACACCATCCGTCTTCGTACCCGTCTTGCAGAGATCTACAACGTAAACAAGCAGCAGGTACACGCAAACGTTCTCGGTGAGCACGGAGATACCTCCTTCGTTGCTTGGTCCACCGCTACCATCGCGGGCGTTCCGCTCAACGAGTTCAATCAGTCTATCGCTTCTGCGTACAACGTTCCCAACGAGTATAACCGCGAGGACGTAGAGAACTACGTAAGAAAGTCGGGCGGAAAGATCATCTCCCGTAAGGGCTGCACCGTTTACGGCATCGGTATGACCTCGACGCACATCGTAAAATGCTTGAGCGGAGCGGCTGATACCGCGATGACCGTTTCCTCCCTCCACGACGGAGAGTACGGAATCAAGGACGTTTGCTTAAGCTCGCTTTCTCTCGTTGACCATACCGGCGTTCGCTCTATTATCACCCAGAATCTTACCGATGAGGAGCTTAAGAAGCTTCACGACTCGGCAGAGGCTCTTAAGGCAGTTATAAAAAGCGTTACTTTCTAAGGTGGGAAAATGAGAAAATTTGATACAAAGGTCCAGCACTTAAAATATAAGGTCCTCCGCGAGGTCGCAAGGCTCGCCTGGGAGGATAAGCTTCTTGAAAATATCCTCGACATCCCTACTATGATCGTCCCGGGTAAGGAGGCTACGATGCGCTGCTGTGTATACAAGGAGCGCGCAATACTCGGCGAGAGAGTTAAGCTCGCTATGGGCGGAGATAAGACTAACCCCAACGTTATCGAGGTTATCGATATCGCCTGTGACGAGTGTCCCGTCGGCGGCTACGAGGTAACCAACGCCTGTCGCGGCTGTCTTGCCCACCGCTGTGAGGACGTATGTAAGTTCGGGGCTCTGTCGTTCGACCACAACCACGTTGCTCATATAGATAAATCCAAGTGCAAGGAGTGCGGCGCGTGTGCAAAGGTTTGTCCCTTTGCGGCTATCGTAAGCCGTAAGCGCCCTTGCCAGAACGCGTGCAAGGTAAAGGCGATCTCTATGAACGAGGACAAGTCTGCCGCTATCGATAACTCCAAGTGCATTCAGTGCGGCGCTTGCGTTTATCAGTGTCCCTTCGGCGCGATCTCGGATAAGTCGTTTATCCTTGACACCGTAAATATTCTTAAAAATTCTAAGACCGAGACGGGTGAGCGCGCATATAAGGCGTACGCTATCGTTGCTCCCTCTATCTCGAGCCAGTTCTCCTACGCAAGGCTCGGGCAGGTGGTTACCGGTCTTAAGAGGCTCGGCTTCCACGACGTTATAGAGGCGGCGCTCGGCGCTGATATGGTAGCGCTTGCCGAGGCGAAGGAGCTTTCCGAGAAGGGTATACTTACAAGCTCCTGCTGTCCTGCGTTCGTTCAGTACATCAAGACAGCACATCCGAAGCTCGTAGATAAGATATCTCACAATATGTCGCCCATGGGCGTTCTTGCGAAGTACATCAAGGAGACCACCCCCGGTGCGAGGGTAGTCTTTATCGGTCCGTGTACTGCGAAGAAGGCGGAGGCGGCGCTCGATGAGGTTAAGCCCTACGTTGACTCGGTCCTCACCTTTGAGGAGCTTCAGGCACTCTTTGACAGCCGTGACTTTGACCTTTCCACCTTTGAGGACGGTGTTCTTGATAACGCGTCCTACTTCGGCAGAATATTTGCAAGAAGCGGCGGACTTACCGACGCGGCTGCCGAGGCTATGAAGGAGCAGAATATCGACTTTGAGATAAAGCCTGTCGTTTGCGACGGCATCGAGGCGTGTAAGCTTGCGCTCCTTAAGCTCGGCAAGGGTGTTCTTGACGGCAACTTTATCGAGGGTATGGCATGTATTGGCGGCTGTATCAACGGTGCGGGCTGTCTTACCCACGGCGAGAAGAACAAGGCAGAGGTTGACAAATACGGCCGTGAGGCGCTTGAAAAGACCATCACGGACGCCGTATCTATTTTGAAATAAAAGGATACACCGAGAGGGAGGGGAAGCGACCCGCCCTCGCGGTAAAAAGAAAGGATATAAATAATATGGAATACCGTATAGAACACGATTCTATGGGCGAAATGAAGGTGCCCGCAGACCGTCTTTGGGCGGCACAGACACAGAGAAGCCACGAGAACTTTGAGATCGGCGTTGGTATCGAGACCATGCCCAAGGAAATAATCCACGCTTTCGGAATACTTAAGAAGGCGGCGGCTATCACTAATAATAAGCTTCGCCCCGAGAAGATGACCGACGAGAAGCTTGCGGCGATCAGCGCCGCTTGTGACGAGGTTATGTCCGGCGCTCTCATCGAGAACTTCCCCCTCGTAGTATGGCAGACCGGCTCCGGTACACAGTCCAACATGAACGCTAACGAGGTTATCGCTAACCGTTCTAACCAGATCCTCGGTAAGAAGCTCCTTCACCCCAACGATGACGTTAACATGAGCCAATCTTCAAACGACACCTTCCCCACTGCAATGCATATTGCTGCAGTTATTGCTCTTGAAGATAAGCTTATTCCCGCTGCAAACCTTTTAATTGAAACCTTAAAGAGACTTGAAGCTGAAAACGAAGGTATCGTTAAGAGCGGAAGAACTCACCTTCAAGATGCTACTCCCATTAAGTTCAGCCAAGAAATCAGT
>JAFYRZ010000005.1 GCA_017546745.1 Clostridia bacterium | reverse complement strand
TGTTACGATTGATGGTAAAGAAGAATTTCACTTGTACTCTAAATTTTCAAAAGATGCAAAAATCATTATCTTGTACTATAAATAACATAATGAATAACATGTTGGAGGTTTAGCATGGGACTTTTTAAGAGAAATAAAAAGGTAGGTTTATTTGCTGATATTATCCGTTGCGATGAGCCGTCATATTTGATATGGAAATGGCATCCCGATGGAACACAACTTGGTGAACACAAAAGAGAATATGCTATCCGTTGGGGGTCATCTTTACGTGTAAAAGATGGCGAAGTTGCTGTGTTTGTATATAAGCAGAAGGACGGCACAATGCAGGATTATATTGTCGGTCCGTATGACGAAAAAATCAAAACGGCAAACCTTCCCGTATTGTCGGGCATTTTAGGTGCATTTGTTGGTGGTGATACTCCGTTCCAAGCGGAAGTGTATTTCATAAACTTGGCTAATATCATTCAAGTGAGATTTGCCGTTCCTTATTTTGATGTGTGCGACCCTCGCTATCCCGATTTTGCCGTACCGATTGCGGTTAGAGGAACTATCAGTTTTAGTATTGCTGACTATCGTGAGTTTATAAAGTTACATAGACTTGACAGCTTCAACTTGGATAATTTCCAAAATCAAATCCGTGACACCGTTTCAAGATACGTTAAAGATACTGTTGCCAATGCTCCTGCAACACATAACATTCCCGTTGTTCAAATCGAAGCAAAGACTGCAATGATTAACGATGCTATTGAATACGATATAAGCAACAGATTGAAGGAGAACTTCGGTGTTATTGCTTCGGGCGTGGATATAGGCACGATTGAAATTGATAAATCAAGTAGCGGTTATCGCGAACTCATGGCAATAACAAAGGATGTAACTACGGCTACTATTCAAGGACAAACGGCAGCGAATATCGAAAACTATTCCGAAACCTTGCGTATTCAGCGTGAGGAAGGACAGTACGCTATGCACAAGCAAACACAAAGTGCAAATCTTGGTGCATATCAGATTGAAAAGCAGGCAGAGGTTGGCGTTGCCGGTGCGGAAGCTCTTGGACAGATGGGAGCAAACAACGCAGGTGGTGTTGATTTAGGCGGAGGAATGGGATTTAATCCCGCTGCTATGATGGCGAGTATGGCTGTTGGTGGTGTAGTGGGTCAGAATATTGCTTCCGTGATGAATGGTGCAATGTCGGGTAGCGGAACGGTAACTACACCACCGCCAATCCCAACTATCTCATATAATGTAGCAAAAGATGGAAAACCTACGGGGCCTTTTGATATGGCGAAACTTACCGAAATGGTTGCTTCGGGGGAGCTTTTACCCGATAGCTTGGTATGGAAACAAGGTATGGCAACTTGGGAGAAAGCAAATACGGTTGACGACCTTAAAGGCTTGTTTCCACCTCCGATAGTATAAACGCCACTTAAGATTTATCTCCTTCCGTCGCCTCGGCGAAAGATGCCTCTTGACAAACTGCGGGGGGCGTGGTATAATTGGAATATACCGTCAAAGTGAATACGTCAGGGGTGCTTAACAGCTGAGATGGCGCGTGCGCCAAACCCTTTAACCTGATACGGATAATGCCGTCGGAGGGAGATATGGTAGAAATTTACCGAAAAAACCGCTCGGATGATGCTATTCCGGGCGGTAAATTTTTTTGTGGGCATAAGCCCGGAGGTAAAAATGAATTTTTCGGTTTATTCTTTTTGGGAGGGCAGGGTATGAAAAAAACGAACATACGCGCTCTGACCGAGAGCAGCATTATGATAGCGCTCTCGATAGTTTTCGGCTTCGTTAAGCTTATTGATATGCCGTACGGCGGCTCGGTAACGCTTGCGTCGATGCTTCCTATTATAATTATCGCGTACAGGCACGGCGCAGGCTGGGGAATTGGCGCGGCGCTTGCGAACTCGCTCGTTCAGCTCATCACGGGCATCGGCTATTTTTCCTATTTCACGACCTGGCAGTCTATCGTCGCGCTTATTCTTTTCGACTATATTTTCGCATTCGCGGTCTTTGGTCTCGGCGGTATATTCAGAAAGAGCCTGTCGCAGGGCGCGGCACTCTCGCTCGGTGCGCTGTTAACCTCTGTTATACGATATATTTGCCACGTAATCTCGGGCGCAACCGTGTGGGCGGGGCTTTCTATCCCGAGCGGTGCGGCGCTTATCTACTCGTTCGGCTACAACGCGACCTATATGATACCCGAGACGATAATTCTCACCCTTGCGGCACTCTACCTCGGAGAGATCATTGACTTTAAGCGAGAGATACCGACGAGGGTAAAGAGCGAGGAGATAGACCGCGCGGGTGCTGTCGCGATATCTATCGGCGGATTTATTGCGCTCTCTGCCACGGCGGCAGACCTCGCGCTTATATTCCCGAAATTGCAGAACGCTGCCGACGGCTCGTTTGATATAACCGGGCTTAAAAGTGTTTCTTGGGGCATCGTTTTGGCGGTAACTGTTTGCGCGGCACTTGCCGTTGCGCTTATCCTGATAATCCCGAAAATCCGCAAAAATGCAAACAAAGGTTGACAAAGCATATCGAAATAATATAAATACGCAAGCGTTCTCCCCGCTTGCGTTTTTTCGTCAAGAAAAAACGCAAAGTTATGATTGCCCTTGCGGGCAGGTTATGAGATGCCGTTGGTATCGTTAAAGTAAAGTCATATCAACGCTACGAGCGCAGGGACATCATTTTGAGAGAGGCGAAAAGCATCATATCGTCATAGACGGTGCATCTTTTTTCTTGCCGCCCGTCCTCGCAAACGAAGGAGCAAATTTTGCTTGAAAATAAAAAAAGCATTGGCGTGACACTCGGGTGAGCGTCACGCCAATGTCTATAATGCTGTTGGACGGCTCTCGTCCTCGCCGTTGCACGTTCTTGGAAAGCTTTAATGGTCGTGCCTTCAGTTTGCGGCGGTGTTGCCCGCGGTGGCAGTCTGCGCGTTGTCGGCTCTTTCTGCCGTGCGCGGCTTCTTGCCTCTTCTCGGGCGTCTTTTTGTGTCTGCCTTGCGGCGGGTCGTGTTTCTTTCAAGCCCTGATTCGTACTGTGCGCGAAGCTCGTCTGTCAGGGGCTGTATGGTGCGCTTTGCACGCCAGGTTTCGTTAAAGTTGCGGTGGAGCTTCAGGGTGAGAAGCATCTCTCCGTCCATCGGGCACTTAAAGGGTGCGGTGTATTTCTGCCCCTTGGTGTGAAGAATTCTGCCCTCGGATCTCATAAGCCTTTTGCACATTGGGCAAACGGGGGATTTTACCACGGGGTCGGAAAGCATCTCGCTTACGGTAACGTAGCCGTCGTCGCCTGCGTCGGCGTCTCCGATCACGCTTGCCTCAAGGATCTCTCCTCGCTTCTCGTTATAGGTTTTGATTCCGCCCGCAATGTCAAGCTGCTTTGCAACGAGGGCGGTGAAATACGCGTCGTTAAGCGCGTCGTGCGCAGGGAGAAGCTGGGGTATCTCGTAATACTCCATAGCATACTCAAGCGAGCGCTGCTTCGAGTTGTTTTCGGTCTGGCGGTTGAAGATAAGCTGAAGGTCGTAAGCCTCCTCGAGCCAATCCGCGCTTATTCCGTGTGCGTTGAAGTTCTCCTTCAGCATCGGAATATCGTCGGGTCCCCAGGTAAGAAAGGCGAAGTTCTTGCCGCACCACTTGCGGAATCTCTCTGCCGCCTCCTCGAGCGATACGCCCGCATCCATTCTCTCCTGTGTAATTCCCGTAAGCTCCGAGACGTGTCTGTGGAGCTTCTTGAAATACTTCGGCTTTACGAGTATCTGGTAAGAGCCGCAGGGCTTAAGATGCTTATCAAGCTTGACCGCGCCTATCTGTATGACCTCACCGCGAAGCCTGCATTTTAACTGCTTTTGGACGGCAAGCGCCTTTTGCGCATATGCCTGATTCCATTCAAGGTCAAGTGTAATGTAGAACATTTAGTTTTCCTTTATGTATTT
>JAFYRZ010000060.1 GCA_017546745.1 Clostridia bacterium | reverse complement strand
TCCCTCGGCGCTATCTCCGGTCCCGTCGGTATTTCGAGCGCGATCGGTGAGGCTACGAGGAACGGATTTCCAACGCTTCTTAACATCGTTGTAATGATAAGCATAAATCTCGGTATTATGAACCTTTTGCCGATTCCTGCGCTTGATGGCGGCAGAATGTTAACTATACTTGTCGAAATGGTGACGAAAAAGCGCGTTCCCCCTAAGGTAGAGGGAATTGTTAACTGTGTAGGACTTGCGTTGCTTCTGCTTCTTTCGCTTGTCGTTATGGTCAAGGACGTGATAGGTCTTATTATTTAGTGAGGTCTTTTTAAGATGTTTGAGAGAAGAAAAACAAGAGAGGTCAAGGTCGGCAGCGTTCTGATCGGCGGTAACGCGCCCATATCCATTCAGTCGATGACCAATACCCCGACAGAGGACGTTTCAGCTACCTTTAGGCAGGTGCGCGCCCTTGAGGATGCGGGTGCGGATATAGTCAGGATCACCGCCCCCACGGTCGAGAGCGTAGCGACCTTCGCGCGCTTAAAGGAAATGGGTATAAAAGTACCTCTCGTTGCGGATATTCATTTTGATTATAAAATCGCTCTTGCGGCGATCGACGCGGGCGTTGATAAGATAAGAATAAATCCCGGTAATATCGGTAGCCGCGAGAAGACGGAGGCTGTTGTGCGCGCGTGTCGAGAGCGCGGTGTGCCTATCCGTATCGGCGTAAATTCCGGATCTCTTGAAAAAGAAATACTCCGTGAGTTTGGCGCACCCACGGCAGAGGCGCTTGCAAAAAGCGCACTTTACCACGCAAGAATTCTTGACGAGCTTGATTTTCACGACTATATAATCTCGGTCAAGGCGTCAGACGTTCCAACGATGCTTTCTGCTAACCGCATTCTTGCTGGTGCTACTGATTGCCCGTTACACCTCGGCGTTACCGAGGCGGGTGCAAGAGATAGAGCGCTTATAAAGAGCAGCATCGGTATCGGTGCGCTTCTTTCCGAGGGCATCGGTGACACCGTGCGCGTATCCCTGACGGACGATCCCGTAAAGGAGATCTACGCGGCAAGGGAAATTTTAAATTCGATAGGACTTTCAAGGGTAAAGTGTATGGATATAGTATCCTGTCCCACCTGCGGAAGGACAAGGATAGACCTTATCCCTATTCTCAAAGAGCTTGAGGACAGAATACGCACCGAGGGGCTTGACACGCTTCCCATAAAGGTCGCGGTAATGGGCTGTGCCGTGAACGGTCCGGGAGAAGCGCGCGAGGCTGATATAGGTATCGCGGGCGGTGTCGGTGAGGCTCTTCTTTTCAAAAAGGGAGAGATCGTCGGCAAAATAAAGGAGGACAGGCTCATAGACGAGCTTATCCGTGAAATAAAAATTATGGCAGGTAAAAGATGAGCAGCTTTAAGAGCTTTTCCGAGGTATTCACGAAATATAAGCCCGCGCAAAATAAGCGCGAGCTCCTTTCGCGCGCGGAAAATGCCTCCTACCGTTACTCAAAGGACCCTATGCGCGTGGAGGTCGAGCTTTGGTTTTCCTCTCGTGAGGACGCAGAGCTTATATACGAGATAGAGGACGAGTGCCGCGAGCTTTATTCCGCCTCTTCCTTTAAAATTCTCCCCCATTTCCCGAAATCCTCGTTTGATATCTCCTGCTTTGACGAGGTTGCATACGAGGCATCGCTCTTTGGCGCGGTGACAAAGGGATTTTTCTCGGGAGCAGAGTATTCTGACGACGGTGAAACCATAAAAATCGCCATTCCTTACTCCGAGTGGGGCATAGATTTTGTAAAGCGCGCAGATTCCGAGGAAATTCTCAGCCGTATTCTTTCCAGCCGATACTCGGTTGAGAGAAAAATCGAGATCGTGACGAGCGATAGTGCCGAGGAAAGACAAAATCAGCTTGACGAGCGCCGTCGCCGCGTGATTGCCGAGGCAGAGCGCGAGAACCGCGAGAATCAGATAGCCAAGGCACGCGAGATGGCAGAGGCAAAGGTCGCTGAGGCAAGAGCTAACGACCCGCATTACGATTTTGACGCAAGGGCGGGCATCAACTCAATGACCGGCTTCTACGAGCAGATAAGTGACACCGAGTTTAAGCTCGGTGCATCCCACTATAAGACCGACAAGTGCGAGCTTATCTTCGGTGAGGACTTTGACGTCACCGAGCCGACGCCCCTTTCGGACGCAACGAGCGCACGTACCTCGGTGTTTATCGGCACGGTCTTTGATGTCGCAACCAAGGAGTCAAGAGGTGGTGACAGGATCACCGTTACCATCGGCATCTCGGACGGCGCATCGGCGGCATACGCGAAGAAGAGCTGTACCCCCGAGGAGTCGGGCTTCGTTAAGGGAATAAAATCCGGAATGAGCATAGCCGTTCTCGGTAGGATAATGCGCGATAAGTTTGATAACGAGCCGTTTATCTCCTTAAGAAGCATAAAAAGCGTAAAGAAGCTCGAGCGAACGGACGATGCACCCGAGAAGCGCGTTGAGCTTCATCTTCACTCAAATATGTCGCAGATGGACGCGATAATCACACCGCAGGAGCTTGTCAGCACGGCTATAAGATGGGGACATAAGGCGATCGCGGTCACAGACCACGGTAACGTGCAGGCGTTCCCCGAGGTCATGCTTGCGCTTGAAAAATCCGGCAACAAGGACCTTAAGGTGCTTTACGGTATAGAGGGCTACTTCGTCAACGATACCGCCAGATGCGTTTTCGGCTCGGAATATCCCGAGTTTGACGGCGAGATGGTCGTTTTCGATATAGAGACCACCGGTCTATCTAACCGCACCTGTAAGATAATAGAGATAGGCGCGGCAAAGATAAGGGGCGGTAAGATCATAGATACCTTTGATATCTTCGTAGACCCCGAGTGCCCGATCCCCGAGGAGATAACCCGCCTTACCTCGATAACAGACGAGGACGTAAAGGGCGCACCCAAGGAGCGCGAGGCAATACTTAAATTCCTCGAATTCTGCGGTAACGATCTTCTTATTGCCCACAACGCAAACTTCGATATCGGCTTTATGCGCGTTGCCGCACAAAGACACGATATCCCCTTTGAGAACACCTATCTCGATACGTTAGGTCTTTCGAAGTACGTTAACCCCGAGCTTAAAAATCATAAGCTCGATACGATAGTAAACTATTATAACCTCGGTGATTTCCACCACCACAGAGCGTCGGACGACGCAGAGATACTTGCAAGAGTATTCATTGAAATGCTCGCAAGGCTTACTAAGGAGGGAATTACCGACTTCGAGGGAATGATAAGCGCGATGGGCGCTGCCGTTGACCCCTTAAAGCTTAACGCTTACCATATAATCCTTTTCGCAAAAAATAAAGAGGGTCTTAAAAACCTCTATAAGCTCGTTTCCTACAGCTATCTTAATTGCTACGGCGGCTTCGGCAGACAGAAAAAGGTGCCCCGTATGCCCAAGAGCGTTATAGACGAGCATAGAGAGGGACTTATCATCGGCTCTGCATGCGTTTCGGGCGAGCTTTACGGAGCTATCCTTGACGGCAAAAAGGCCGAGGAGATCGAGGAGATCGCCTCATTTTACGACTATCTTGAGATACAGCCCATCTGCAATAACCGCTTCCTCGTTGCCGAGGGAAGGGTGCAGGATGACGAGGCGCTTCGCGATATAAACCGCAGAATATACGAGCTTGGTAAAAAGCTCGGCAAGCCCGTTTGCGCTACGTGTGACGCGCATTTCGTGAATAATGAGGACGAGATATACCGCCGCATTCTCCTTGCGGGTATGAAGTTCAAGGATGCCGATAAGGACGAGCCTATCTATCTTCGTACTACGAGCGAGATGCTTGAGGAATTCGCGTACCTCGGCGAGGATGCGGCTCGCGAGGTCGTTATCACAAGCCCTAACCTTATCGCAGATAAATTTGAGCGCATCCGTCCTATCCCCGAGGGAAGATTTGAGCCCGACCTGCCGGGCGCTAAGGAGGAGCTTGAAAGCTCCTGCTGGAAAAGAGCGCACGACTGGTATGGCGACGTGCTTCCCGAGATAGTAGAGAAGCGCCTTGATAAGGAGCTTACCTCGATAATCAAAAACGGCTTTGCCGTGCTTTATATGATCGCCGTTAAGCTCGTTGCTTATTCCGAGAGCCTCGGCTATCAGGTCGGCTCGCGTGGCTCGGTCGGCTCGTCCTTCGTCGCTACGATGTCGGGCATATCCGAGGTTAACCCCCTGCCGCCGCATTACAGATGCACAAAGTGCCGATATAGCGAGTTCATTACTGACGGCTCTGTCGGCTCGGGCTTTGACCTTGAGGATAAGAGATGCCCGGTCTGCGGAGAATGGCTATATCAGGACGGCCACGATATCCCCTTTGAGACCTTCCTTGGCTTCTACGGCGATAAATCCCCCGATATAGACCTTAACTTCTCGGGCGACGTTCAGGGTAAGGTGCATAAGTATACCGAGGAGCTTTTCGGTGAGGGTCACGTGTTCCGTGCGGGAACTATCACGGGTCTTGCCGATAAGACCGCTTGGGGTTATATCTCAAAATACCTTGAGGAGAGAAAAATTAAGATTCCCAAGGCGGAGATCGCGCATATGGTAACCCGCGTTATGGGTATCAAGAAAACAACGGGACAGCACCCCGGCGGTATCATAGTTGTGCCTACGGAGTACGAGATATACGACTTTACGCCTATCCAGCACCCCGCAGACGACCCAAACGCAGATACCGTAACCACCCACTTCCAGTTCTCCTATCTTCACGATACCATACTTAAGCTTGACGAGCTCGGACACGATATGCCTACCAAGTATAAGATGCTTGAAAAGTATACCAACACCTCCGTCCTTGACGTTAAGATGAACGATAAGAGCGTATATGAGCTGTTTGAATCTACAAAGCCTCTTGGCATCACCCCCGAGGATATCGGCGGAAACCAGCTTGCCACCTTTGGTATTCCCGAGTTTGGTACAAGGTTCTTACAGCAGGTTCTTATCGAGGCAAAGCCGAAGAACTTTGCCGACCTTCTTCAGATATCTGGTCTTACCCACGGTACGGACGTTTGGCTCGGAAACGCACAGGAGCTTATTAAAAACGGTACCTGTAATATTTCCGAGGTCGTTGGTACGCGCGACGGAATTATGCTTTACCTTATTGCCCACGGAATGGAGAATAAGCTTTCGTTCGATATAATGGAGTCGGTAAGAAAGGGTAAGGGACTTAAGCCCGAGTGGGAGGCGGCAATGATCGAGCACGGTGTGCCGGATTGGTATATCTGGTCGTGTAAGAAGATCAAGTACATGTTCCCAAAGGCACACGCAGCCGCGTACGTTATGTCGGCTATCCGTCTTGCCTGGTATAAGATCTACTATCCTATGGAGTTCTATGCTGCATTCCTTACCGTTGCGCCCGGCGGCTTTGACGCCGAGATCGTTGGTAAGGGCTACGCGGGAGTAAACAGGACCATAAAGGAGATCGAGGAAAAGGGTAACGAGGCGACCGCAAAGGAAAACGAAACTCTCTCGACTCTTCAGCTCGTAAGAGAAGCGCTTGCCAGAGGCGTCGTATTCTTAAACGTTGATCTACATAAGAGTGACGCTACCGCATTCCTGCCCGAGGACGGTAAGATAAGAATGCCCTTTAACTCGCTTTCCGGTCTTGGCGATACCGCCGCCGCGAAGATAATCGAGGCGCGTGATAAGTACGATATCTATTCTGTCGAGGACCTGCGCGAGCGCACGGGCATCTCGAAAACCGTTATAGAAATTCTTCGCCGCAACCACGTTCTTGACAACCTTGCGGAGACTAATCAGTTTACACTTTTCTAAAAATGAGAAAGAGGAAAAATGCAAAATTTTTCCTCTTTTTTAAAAAATAGGTTGCTTTGTAAACAGTTATTGTCAATTCGCGATAAAAATCAACAGTAAAAGCATAATTGCACATTCCTTGTCACCGCTTTTTGAGAAGAATAGAAAGGCGGCGGTTGCAATTATAAGTATGTCCTCCGTGCCAAAGGCGGGCACGGATAATCCAAGTCCTCCGAGCCCTCTAAAGAGTGGAAGCTCGGACAGAAAGGATGATATCCCGGGTGCGCGCCGTCCATCAGTGCAATCCTGCCTTTCGCGCATCTCACACGTCTCGGGCTCATCTCTTCCTCTGTCGCATATACCGCCCCTTGGTCCTGCTCCCTCATCCTTAAAGGTAGTTCCGCAGTAATCACCGGGCAGGGAAATGCCAAAATCCTCTCTTGGTCGTGAGTACATTTTCTACCTCGCCTTCATCATATCTATCATTTCGGTTATCGTGATCATAGAGTCTATCGCCTGCGCTCTTTTTTCTGAAACGTACGGCTTTAAGGCACAGAGCAGGGCGGCTCGTCGGTCTCTCTGCTTTATCTGCGGCGGCGGTGTCTGGCTTGTCACGGGCACAGCCTCCTCCGGGGCAGAAGCCACTTCTTCGGTCTGCCCGCTTTCGCGCACAAGCTCGTTTATCTCGCTTATAAGCCTCGGGTTTTCCATAATAAGCCCAACTATACGGGATAGATCTATGCCGCCTTGCTTGTTCTCGCTCATTTCTGTCCCTCCGTTTTTCTCTTGTAATCCGCAAGCATTCTCATAGCATCGCTAAAGCTTATTTTGCCGCCCCTCGCGATCTCTCTCAGCTGCTCAAGCTTATCGTGCGGCGGTGTCTCTTTCGGAACGCTTATTCTTACGCGCTCGCAGATCACCCTGATCTCGCTCCAAAGCTCCTCGTCCGTCATAGACAGCATTCTTTCGAGCTTTTCCTTATCTATTCTCAATATCATCACCCCCTCGCTTTTATTATACGTAAAGCGAAAAAAACTGTCACGGGAGTAAAAATATGAAATGTATTATTCTTTCCGACTCTCACGGAGATTACGAGTCCTTAATGTCCGTTCTTCGCCAAAACAGAGATGCCGAGGTCGTCCTTTTCCTCGGTGACGGACTTTCGGACATTCTCGAAGCAAAAAAGGATTTTCCCGCCGTCGCATTTTTCTCTGTTGCGGGAAACTGTGATATAAGGCTTTTCGATGCCCCTCGCCTTGAAAATATAACCCTCGAGGGAAAGCGTATCCTCTTGACCCACGGAGACGCGTTTGCGGTAAAATCCTCCCTCGTGGGGCTTCGCGCCCTTGCTGAGGACAAGAGGGCGGATATCATTCTTTTCGGTCATACCCATACCCCAACCCTTGAGGTGATAGGCACAAGCTACGGTAAATGTATTCTTTTTAACCCCGGCTCGATAAAGGGCGCATATCCTGTGGGAAGAAGCTACGGTGTTATCGACCTTCGCCCGGGGCGTGAGTGTATACCCGAGATCAGAATATTAAAATGACCTCGCGGAAAAATATTTTTTTCTATTGATTTTAACGCTATTTAATGATATAATATAACCAAAAGCATATACGTATTATGTCATAGCGTTTTTAAGAAAGGTGTGGCTTATGCTGGAAATATCATATAGATCTCTCGTTTCCGGATTTCTTTTTGCTACGGAAATAGCAGACCCGACCCTGCCGCTTATAATAATCGGTTGCATTATCGTTGCCGTCGTTGCGTTTGCTATCTACCGTTCGGGTAGACAGGAAAGAAAGCTTAAAAAGAATATTTTGCCTGATGCGACGCTTGAGTTCGAGTCCGAGATAGGACGGCAGAAAAGAGAGCTTGCCGGATATTTTGAAGAAGAAAGATATAATTACGCATCCGGCTTTATCCCCGGGGCAGAGCCCGAGCTGAGCTTTATCGACCCGGCTCGCCGCGGTGAGCCTATTGAGGTCATTACAGCGAGGGAAACCTATCACCCAACGGCAGAGCCGCTTGCAGAGCGCCCCGTGACCGCTACCGATAGGACCTATCCCACAAGGGTCGGCGCAAAAATGTCAACTCCCTTTAAGATGCCCGAAAGCGCTCCCATAGCGCCTCCCGTGCTTGAGGCTGAGATAGATGCGGCAAGCATCGAAAGGCCGAATGTAACCCCTGTGCCGAGCGTATCAAGCATGCCCGTCGCAGAGCCGAAGAAGCCGACCGCTCCCGAGAAGGCAAGACGGGATAAAAGAATAGACAAAGAGCATAAGCCTACGAGAGCCGAGAAAAGGGCGGCAAGGGTCGCATCCGCTACCGTAGTAAGCGATGCTCCCTCCGTGACAGCCGCCGCTATCAAGGACGCCGCACCAAAGGCACCGTCGGTCGACGTAAATGCACCTAAGATCGCTCTTGCTCCCTCGGTAAAAAAGGTCGAGAGAAGCAACGGCACACCTAAGGACACCCACCGCGTGGTAATTACTGCCGTTCCCGTCGCTCACCCGAAGCCTCCGCGCAAGGATACGAGGAACGAGTTTAAGGTTTCGGTTGAAAAAACCGAGGTTGAGGCTAACTAATATTTTTACCGAAAAAGGGGCTGCGT
>JAFYRZ010000059.1 GCA_017546745.1 Clostridia bacterium | reverse complement strand
CAGACGAGCTTTACCTTAAATCCGGTCGCTCTCTTCCCACGGAGGATTACTACGAGGGATATCCTCAGATAGAGAACGGAGTGGGACTTCTTCGCTCGTTTATCGAGGACTTTGAGATAGGACTTTCCGAGCTTGAATACACAGGTAACGGCCGCACTGTCAGCATCGCGACCGGACATGCCGCGTATCCCACGATAAAGGCGGCGGCAGACCGAATTTGCGAAAAATGTCAGGGAATGACAATAAATGTTTACAAAATAGATAATAATTTCTTTGGAACGAGCATAACGGTCGCAGGACTTATGACCGGATATGATATTTACGAGCAGCTAAAGGATAAGCCGCTTGGCGAGGCGCTTTACGTGCCTGAGACGGCGCTTCGCCGCGAGGACGACGACTTCCTTTGCGGTATGACGCGCGCGGAGCTTTCGGATAAGCTCGGTACTCCCGTGATAAGACAGGCGTGCGACGGATATACCTTTGCTTCGATTTTAACAGATACGGAAAGGACGTGATATAAATGCCAAAACCAATAGTTGCCATAGTAGGCAGACCTAACGTAGGAAAAAGCACGCTTTTTAATAAGCTTATCGGTGAGCGCCGCTCTATCGTTGAGGATACCCCCGGCGTTACTCGCGACAGGATATATGCCGAGGCTGAATGGGACGGACACCGCTTTATTCTTATCGACACCGGAGGAATAGAGCCCAAGAGCGAGGATACCATTCTCAAGCAGATGCGTACGCAGGCGGAGATAGCCGTTGCTACCGCAGACGTTATCATTTTTATGTGCGATATCCGCGCAGGACTTCTTGCGGACGACAGAGATATTGCCGTTATGCTTAAAAAGTCGGGTAAGCCTATCGTTCTTGCCGTAAACAAGATGGATAGAGTTGGCGACATTCCCTTTGAGTTTTACGAATTCTACGAGCTTGGCTTTGACCGCGATCCCATCGCGCTCTCATCTCTTCACGGAACCGGCTCGGGCGACCTTCTTGACGCGATAATAGAGCAGTGCGATTTCTCGGACGAGGATAATGAGGACGATCTCGTTATCAACGTTGCCGTGATCGGTAAGCCCAACGCAGGAAAATCATCCATTATAAACCGTATGTGCGGTGAGGATCGCGTTATCGTTTCGGATATCGCGGGAACTACGAGAGATGCGGTAGATACGAGAATAGAGAATTCTCACGGAGTTTACAACTTTATCGACACCGCGGGAATACGCAGAAAGTCCAAGGTAGAGGACAGAATTGAAAAATTCAGCGTTCTTCGCGCCAATATGGCGGTAGAGCGCGCCGACGTATGCCTTCTTATGATCGACGCCAAGGACGGCGTTACCGAGCAGGACGAGAAGATCGCAGGTATCGCGCACGAGGCGGGTAAGGCTACCATTATCGTTATCAACAAGTGGGATTCCATCGAAAAGGACAATTCCACCGTCAACACTTATAATAAGGAAATAAGAACGGCGCTTGCTTATATGCCCTACGCGCCGATCATATACGTTTCCGCGCTTACGGGACAGAGATGCGACAACATCTACGAGCTTATAAACGAGGTATATGCCGAGGCTCGCAAGAGGGTCAATACCGGAACGCTTAACGACCTGCTTAACGACGCTATGACGAGGGTACAGCCTCCGTCGGATAAGGGCAAGCGCCTGAAGCTTTACTATATGACCCAGACGAACGTCGCACCCCCGACCTTCGTTATATTCTGTAATTCCGAGGAGCTGTTCCACTTCTCCTATCAGCGATATATCGAGAACTGCTTGCGCGATGCGTTTGGCTATCGCGGCACGCCTATAAAGCTCGTAATAAGGCAAAAGGGCGAGGACTCTACGGGGTAGGCAAGAGTGAATGATCCGAACCCGCTCTAAAGCCTGAATTTTCAGGGCTTTCGGCACTTATCGCTCTTGCAAAGTCCGCACTTGGCGGCGAGCGTCAAGCACCAAAATCAACTAAAAATTAAGGCTTGAGAGTTCTTCAAATTTTGGGGATAGCAAATTTTGTGGAGTGCAAGGCAAAAATTTGAGATAATATGCGGATATTATAAGAATTTTTACCGAAGCAATACGCGAAATTTGCATCTCCAAAACGAGTTTGGATTATTCATTCTTGCCTAACTAAAAGGAGCTGACTTATGTTTATTGATAAAATAGAAATCTACGTCAAGGCAGGCGACGGCGGTGACGGTGCGGTAGCATTCCACCGCGAGAAATACGTTTCCGCAGGCGGACCCGATGGCGGTGACGGCGGCCGTGGCGGAAATATCGTTTTCCGTATCGACAAGGGCGCTAACACCCTGCTTGCATTCCGTTATAAGAGAAAATTTGTTGCAGAGCGCGGAGATAACGGAAAGGGCGGCAAAAAGCACGGCAAAAACGGCGAGGACGTCATTATCCCCGTTCCCGAGGGAACGCTTATCAAGGACAGCGCCACCGGAAAGATAATCTTCGATATGGCAAATGCCGAGGAATATATCCTTTGTAAGGGCGGCAGAGGTGGCTGGGGCAACCGTCATTTCGCAACCCCCACGCGCCAGATCCCGAGATTTGCAAAATCCGGAACCAAGGGTGAGGAGAGGACCGTAACTCTCGAGCTGAAGATGCTCGCAGAGGTCGGACTTGTCGGATTCCCCAACGTTGGAAAATCCTCCATTCTCTCGCGAATTTCCTCCGCAAAGCCTAAAATTGCTAACTACCACTTTACAACTCTTTCGCCTAACCTCGGTGTCGTTGGCGTTTCGGACGGTCACGGCTTCCTTGCCGCTGATATCCCCGGACTTATCGAGGGCGCATCCGACGGTCTCGGTCTCGGACACGAGTTCCTTCGCCACGTTGACAGATGCAGGCTTATCCTCCACGTCGTTGATATCTCCGCCCAGGACGGCAGAGACCCGGTTGACGACGTAAGAAAGATCGACGCGGAGCTTGAGAAATATTCTCCCGCGCTCGCATCCCGTCCTCAGATCATCGTTGCAAACAAGATAGATTCGCTCGACGAGGAGAGCGACGCAAAGGAGCGCCTTATGGCGCTTGCCCGCGAGACGGGTCGTGAGATCCTCTTCGTTTCCGCGGTAAGCGGCGAGGGGCTTAACCGTATGGTCTCTCTTGCGGCGGAGAAGCTTAAGGAGCTTCCTCCCATCACCGTTTACGAAGCAGAGTTCACCCCCGAGGACGAGGCGATCGAAAACAGCGCCGGCGTTAAGGAGACCTTCGTTCGCAAGGAAAACGGCAAGTTTATCGTTGAGGGCGAGTGGCTCTACAACTTTATGGGTCAGATCAACTTCCAGGATTACGAGTCGCTTAATTTCTTCCAGCGCGTTCTCGTTAAAAACGGCGTTATTAAGATGCTAAGAGATGCCGGAGTAGAGGAGGGCGACACCGTAAATATTTACGACTTCGAGTTTGATTTCGTATATTGATCGGTATCAGCGACCCCGATAAAGACCAAAGGCGCGGTTTATACCGCCGGATATGATATCCGCGGCTACCGCAACAATCTCGTTTATCTCCTTTGGCGCGACGAACATGGCGCTTCTGCCCTCGGGACGTCGCATTTCATCAACGAGAAAATAATCAGAATCCATCACCGTGGGAACACCGATCGCAATGACCGGCGCACCCGCGGTGCTTTCGTTTATGGGCATTTTCGGTGAGCCGATGCCGCCGCCCGGGGTGATTCCGGTCGAGGATATCTGTACCGTTGTCCCCAGCCTTTCGGCGCTTCGCGCCGCGAGCGCGTCTATTGCTATTATCAGATCGGGAGAAACTCTTTCGGCAATACCGCGAACGATGCATAAGGTGTCTATCCCGGTTTCGTGCAGTACCCCGGGGCGCATTACCGATATCTCGGAGCAGGCAAGCTTTAAAAACATGCTCTCGTCAAAATCCTTAAGATGGCTCGTCGGCTTAACCTGCCTTGCCGCCTCCGTACCTATCGAGTCGGGGGTTAGGGAAGCGTTACCGAGACCGACAACGAGTATCCTCTCGGGCACGACCCTCATTTTTTCCGTAAGCGAGGTAAGCTCGCCCGAGATCTCCGAGATCGCATCGGAAACCGTTTCTTCGTCGCAAAGGTCCATTCTCGGTAAAAGGAGGGTATCGTAAAATCCCATGGGTCTGCCGATCGACCTTTCCCCTGCCTTGCTCGTTATTTCTATCCTCTCCCAAAGACCGCAGGCGGCGTACTCCTTTTTATAGGTTACCCCCTCCTCATTGGGATCGACCCTGCGCCTCTCACACGCAAGATCGGTGTAGACTCCTCCCGTTAGCGTTGCGTTACGTACAGTATACATTTCGTCCTCCTCAAAAAATGTGCTAATTTATTATCACCAAGGCGCAAAATAGTATTCACAAGGGTAAAAATATAGGCAAATTGCATAAAAAAGGCAACGCGATTTTGTACATTATGACGAAAAATTAAGTTTACAGAATTAAATATTGAAATCTACGTTTTTTTGTGGTACAATATATTAGTAATAAAATATACACGCGGTGTATATCCGGAGGAAACTATGAAAAAAATTATCAGCTTACTATTGGCAGCTTCTATGCTCCTTGGTTGTATGCTCACCCTTTCGAGCTGCGGCGGGGATTCGGACGGTGCGCAGTTTAAGGTCTACCTTGGCGAGCCTATCTATGATTT
>JAFYRZ010000058.1 GCA_017546745.1 Clostridia bacterium | reverse complement strand
TGCGGCGGCGCTTGACGCAGGTGTTACAAGCATGAGCGAAACATTTTCCTGTCACGGCTACCACGAGGTAGGCGGCTGGCGTATAAAGTGCCACAAGACCACCGGTCACGGCTCGGGCTTTACTCTCTCCTACGGACTTCAAATGTCCTGCAACCCGACGATGATGACGATAGCGGAAAGGCTTGGCAGCGAACTTTTTTACGAGTACGTTTCAAAATTCGGGCTTCTTGAAAAAAGCGGCATAGACCTGCCGAGCGAGGGAAATACGATCTTTCATAAAAGAGAGGCGATAGGCGCAACCGAGCTTGCGACGGCATCCTTCGGTCAGCGCTTTAAGGTTTCTATCATAAACCAGCTGTGTGCTGTCGCAACGGTGGCGAACGGCGGTATCAGCGTAACGCCTTACGTAGTTGATAAGATAGTTGACGCGAGCGGCACTGTAACCTATCAGCACGAAAGCACAGAGGGGGAACGAGCTGTTAGCGAGGAGGTCGCAAGGCTCGTTACCGAGGCGCTTATAGCAGGTGTTGACGGTGACGGCGGTGCAAAGAACGCAGGAGTTGACGGGTACTCTGTTGCGGCAAAGACAGGCACGTCACAAAAGTTTGATATACTTGACGAGAACGGCAACTCATATCTGCGTATCGGCTCGACGGTTGCGTACGCACCGAGCGATAACGGCGGTATCGCGGTCATCATAGTATGCGATGAGCCTAATGATACGGTAAAATACGGCAGCGTTGTAGCCGCACCGTACGTATCCGAGCTTTTGGGAAAGGTTCTTCCCTATCTTGAATACGAATCGAAAAATCCTAAAGAAAACGTTACGGTCGGTGACTATATAGGTCTTACGACCGCCGAGGCAACGAACGCCTTAAAAAATTCCGGTATCGGCTACGAGATCGTAGGAGACGGAGATCGCATTATTTCTCAAACCCCTCGCTCGGGCGACGTTGTTTCCTCCTCCCTCTCGCGCGTGATACTTTACACCGAGAAAAGGGAAGAGGAATACGTTTCGGTCCCCGCGCTTGTCGGCACCTCCGCCCGCGATGCCTCGGCACAGCTTCTATCCTTAGGGCTTAACGTTTGCTTTGACGGAGTTGCCCTGCCGCAGGGGTCGGGAGCATACACGGTGACCTATCAATCGCATCCTTACGGCGCAAGAGTCAAGAAAGGCACGACCGTCACTCTGACCGTAATAAAGACCGACCACGAGGACTGAGAGGAGATATTTATGAATTTATACGAGCTTTTTTCGGGGATAGCCTACGATGGAGAAATCCCCGACGTTGATATAAAGAGGATTTCCTGCGATCCGAGGATGTCGGGGTACGGGATTCTAAACGTGATATATAAGCGTATAGGCAGAACGCAAGAGGCGCACGTTATGCCAAGCGAAGCGATCACGGTATGCGAGTATGACGAGGATATAACCGGCGGTAGGGTCATAAGGGTTGAGAATGCAAGAGCAGCCCTCTCGATACTCTACTCTAACCTCTTTAAGATAGACTACGACAAGCTTACCTTTATAGGCATTACCGGTACTAACGGAAAGACAACCACTGCAACGCTTTGTGAATACATACTGCGTTATGCGGTTAAGGGTGTTGGCTTTATCGGAACGGGTCGCGTGGAATATATGGGGGTCAGCCTTGTGGATAGCGAGTATTCTATGACCACACCAGACCCGAGCATTCTTTACCCCGCTATCAAGAAAATGCAGGATATGGGCTGTACCCACATCGTTATGGAGGTATCGAGCCAGGCTGTTGCACTATCAAGGATCGCTCCTATAAATTTTGCCGTTTGCGCTTTCCTTAATCTATCAAGAGAGCATCTTGATCTGCACGGCGGAATGGAGGATTATTACGGCTTAAAGCTTGCGCTTTTCAAAAGCGCCCGTATTGGAATATTCAACAGAGACGACAGCTACTCAAAAAGAGCCGAGGCGGAATGCGGCTTAAAAGCTATAAGAACGGTCGGGATAATAAACGATGCGGATATAGGGCTTTGTGAGCTTCAGGACAAAAAAGACGATGGGTATGAATATATCTGTCGCTCGAGAGATCTTTATTTTAAGGTTATCCAGCATCTTCCCGGAGCCTTTAACGTATACAACGTTCTTTTTGCTATCGGTATTACCGAGGCGGTCGGTATAAAAAACGCGGTTATCAGGCGCGCTATCGCTGAATTTTCAAGCGTTCCCGGGCGGTGTGAGATAATAAAAGACGAAATAAGGGTAATAATAGATTACGCACATACACCGCGCGCTATGAGGGAGCTTCTTTCCTTTGCCAAGGGTAGCGCCTCCGGGAAGCGGGTCATCACCCTTTTCGGCTGCGGCGGAGAGCGCGCCAGGGATAAAAGACCGCTTATGGCACGCGAGGCGGAAAAATACTCAGACCTTCTGTTTATCACCGAGGACAATTCAAGACACGAGGACCCGGACATAATACTCGCGGATATTATATCAGGGCTTCGCGATAATAAGGATATAAAAATAATTCCGAACAGAGAGTGTGCGATTAAAGAAGCGATATTGACGGCGGACCTCGGAGATACCGTGCTTATCGTAGGCAAGGGGAACGAGGCTTATAACGACAAGGGAGGAAAAAAGCGCGCCTTTGATGAGCGCGCGATCGTACGTGACGCGCTTTTGATGAGAAGGAATGACGGCAGAGCTTAGGATACCAATAACACTCGGGGATATATCCCGTGCGATCGGTAATAAAAGGGCGGATTTAGGACAGGGGCGCGAGCAAATAGGTAATTTCCCCGTCAAGCGGATAGTCACGGATTCAAGAGAGGCTTTAGCGGGCGATCTTTTCGTCGCATTAAGGGGCGAGAGGTTCAACGGTAACGATTATATCAGCGAAGCGGGGGCGCGCGGAGCCTTTACGCTCTCCGACGAGAATAAAAATGCGGATATTTTCGTCACAAGCGCTCTTATGGCGCTCGGGGATATTGCCGCGCTTTATAAGTCACGTCTCAAAAATCTTGTCACAACGGTTGGAATCACCGGCAGCATAGGTAAGACAACGACAAAGAGCTTTCTTGCGTCTGTTCTTTCAAGGCATATGAGAGTACACGCAACGAGGGGAAACGAAAACAACCTCCTCGGTGTTCCTCTTACCGTGCTTTCAGCCCCATCCGATACCGAGCTTCTTATAATCGAGGCGGGAATGAACCACGCAGGCGAGCTTTCCGAGATCTCGCGAATGATCACCCCCGACCTTGCCGTCATAACGAATATCGGAACTGCGCATATTGGGAATTTTGGCACTCGACAGGCTATTGCAAAGGCAAAGCTCGAGCTTTTGGAGCATGCTGCGGTCGGTGCAAGCCTTTTCGTACCGTACGGTGAGCCGCTGTTATCGGCGGCTTCTGCTATCACGGTAGCGGAGGGCTACGAGAAACGAGCGGATTTCTCGATCGTAAGGGAAAGAGCGTCGGCTCACTTATCCGGAGATTTTTACAAAAGGGACGAGAGGCTGTTCGGTTTTTCTACGAGCATCACCGCAGAACAGCTTTTACCCATTTTAGGCCTTGCGTTTGCCGTTTGCCATAACCTTGGTATGCAACCGTCCGAGATCTCTACCGCTACGGCATATCTTTCGGATACAGACACGCGCCTAAGGTCGTTTAAGGTCGGCGAGCTAACAGTAATAGACGACGCGTATAACTCCTCGCTCGAGGCGCTTAAGGGGGCGCTATTACATCTATCCGGCATCGATGCGCGCCCGAGATGCGCCCTTCTTGGCGATATACTTGAGCTCGGTGATATGGCGGAAGCGATTCACTACGAGGCAGGCAGGCTTGCGGCAGAAAGCCTTGATATGCTTTACGTTTGCGGCGAATATAAAAATGCCGTAATAAGAGGGGCGCGCGAAAGCGGGCTTGCCGCGAAAAATATCAGAGTGCTCGAGAGCACCGACCCCGACGAGATCGCAAGCGTCATAAAAGCCGAGCTTGTCCGTGGCGTTCTGCTTATTAAGGGGTCGCACGCGACCGGGCTTTACCGAGTCCCTCGGATACTTTTAAAATACGGAGGATAAAAATGAGTGCGGATTTTTTGCTATTGATCGTTTTGTTCGCTATGACCCTTGGTATTACGGTCGCCTTGGAGGCGAGGCTGATACCGAGGCTTCGCGCCTTTGCAAGTCAGCCGATATACGAGGGCGGGCCAAGGTGGCATATGAAAAAGAGCGGCACGCCGACAATGGGCGGTGTAGCCTTTCTTTGCGCGATATCCCTCTCGCTTATCCTCTCTACCCTCTACTTTTACAGAAAGGGTGATGCGGACGGCGAGATCTCAATGCTTCTTGCGCTACTTCTTTGTATATCCAACTCGGCAATCGGCATCGTTGACGACCTAAAGAAGCTGAAAAG
>JAFYRZ010000057.1 GCA_017546745.1 Clostridia bacterium | reverse complement strand
TTAAATTTTCAAGGAGGATAAAGAAAATCAAGCACAGAGGTGCCGTGATATAAGGGCTTATCCTATCAAGTAAACAGCGAAGCGGTATCATTATGAGAGTACAGCTTCCAAGAAAGACCAAAACACCAAAGTATGCCGCCGCCCTCGGTAAAATGATATAGGTTGCCGCGGCAACGATCAAGCCGCCCGCGAGCGTTCTCACGGCACTTTTTAAATGCCTCCTTCCGAGTCCGAACGAGAAGCCCGAGATAGAAAGGAAGAGCAAGGCGGTCGTTCTTTGTATCACGTAATCTGCCGTAGGGGTAAACCACGCGGGGGCTTTGCCGAATATTCCCGAAAGATCCCAAAGGGTGTGGTACACGATCATAAGAATAAGGGCAAGACCGCGGAGCGAGTCTATAAGATAATATCTCTTTTTATCCATACACCCCTCCGCATTACGCTTTTATTCTATTTTATCACAAAAACCGATTTATTTCAAGGAATTTTATAAAAGTGCGGTAAAAATTAGCTATTCTTTACTTTTTATTAAATATTTACGGGATAAAGCCTTGTAAATGCTTTAAAAAAATGATACAATATAGAAAAAAGAAAGAGAGGTGATACCGTGAGAAGAAACACACGCCTGCCCGAGCTGCTTGCACCCGCGGGGGATTTTGAGGCGCTTCTTGCCGCAGTTAAGGCAGGGGCGGACGCTGTATATATAGGCGGCAGAAGCTTTAGCGCGCGCGCCTTTGCGAAAAACTTCGACCTTGACGAGATATCTCTTGCCGTAAAATACACGCATCTTCACGGTGTCAAGCTCTACGTTACGATAAACACCCTCGTTTACGATAAGGAATTGCCCCTCGCGCTTGAATACGCGGGCGAGCTTTACCGTCTTGGCGTTGATGCGATAATTGCCGCAGACGTAGGACTTATCCGCGCGATAAGAAAGCACGTGCCCGACCTCGAGATACACGCATCGACACAGATGGGAATACATAACTCGTACGGGGCAGACGAGGCGGCGGAGCTTGGCTGTGAGAGGGTCGTTCTTGCGCGCGAGGTGTCGCTTGCCGATATAAATTCGATAACCGAAAAGTGCCGTCCCACGACCGAGATATTTCTTCACGGCGCGCTTTGCGTTTGCCATTCGGGGCAGTGCCTTTTTTCAAGTATGGTTGGCGGCAGAAGCGGAAACCGCGGCGAGTGTGCCCAGCCGTGTAGGCTTCCCTACAACGGAAAATATCCGCTTTCCTTAAAGGACCTTTCCTTGGCGGCACATATCCCCGAGCTTATCGCCTCGGGCATAGACTCGTTAAAGATCGAGGGAAGAATGAAGTCGCCCGACTACGTTTACCGTGTCACTAAGATCTACCGCCGTCTTTTAGACGAGGGTAGGGCGGCAGATGCGGAGGAGATAGCCGAGCTTGAGCGCATTTTCTCGCGCGGCGGCTTTACCGACGGATATTTTACCGGGAAGACCGCAAAGGGTATGACCGGCGTTCGTTCGGAGGAGGATAAGCAAAGCTCTCGCGAGCTTGACGCGCTTCACTTTGAGCCTATTAAAAGGCCTATCCGCGCGGCGGTCAGATTGAGGCTCGGAGAGCCGGCAGAGATAACCTTTTCGCTTGGCGACCTGACGGCTACCGCAACCGGCCCTGCGCCCGTACCTGCGATAAGCTCCCCGTTAACCGAGAGTGCCGTCAAGGAGAGGGTAATGAAGCTTGGCGACACATACCTCACCCTTTCGGCAGAGGATATCACCGTCACACTTGACGAGGGGATAAACCTCTCGCCCTCAGCACTGAACGCCATAAGGCGCGAGGCGGCAGACGCGCTCACCTCTTGCAAGAGGGAATTCTCACCGAAGCCATACGAGCCGAAAACGAGGGCAAAAACCGAAAGGCTCGTTTCCGTAGAGGTCAACGGCATCGACCTCGCGAAGGAACTGATAGCCGGGGGTGCGCCGGGGGCAGATATTATATCCGTGCCGTACGAGGCGATCTCCGAGGGGGTGGCCGAGCCCGAAAGGATAAGCGTTGCTATCCCCGCTGTGGTTATGGAACGAGAGCTTCCCGAGGTTGAAAAAATGCTTGCGGACGCCAAAAAGCGCGGTATAATGTACGCAACTGTTGACAATATCGGTCATTTTGCGCTTGCAAAGAGGTATGGCTTCAAGATCTTTGGCGGTGCAAGACTTAACACCTTAAACCGCGAGAGCGCGGCGCTTTATCGCGAGCTTGGCGCGGATGCGCTCCTTCTCTCGCACGAGCTTTCACTCTCGCAGGCGAGGGATATCGGCGGCGGTGTTACCGTTTATGGAAGAATACCGCTTATGATAACCGAGAGGTGCTTTATTAAGGAAAATTTCGGCTGTGATAGGTGCGCAAGAGCGGAGCTTTGCGACAGGATGGGAGCTACGTTCCCTATGGCGCGCACCTTTAGTCACAGAAATATTATCTACAACTCGGTTACGACCTTTATGCTCGATAAGCAGGGCGAGCTTTCCCTGGCAGGTCTTAACCATAGACATTTTATAATCTCGACCGAGAGCGCAAGGGCGGCAGAGAGCTTTATAGAGAAGGCGCACCGCGGAGCAAAAGCACCCGAGGGGCTTAAGATACGCAGGCTCGGTGCGCAGAACCGAATGAACACGAAGAGTGCCGACGAGCGCGAGGTAGGGGTCAAAAGAGAGGTCGCGAAAGCGCCCGAAAAGGCAAAAGCCCATAACTCGAAGAGCAGACCGCAAAGACCCGAAAGAGGGCACGTAAAGGGCGGTCCTAAAACGAAAAGAGGAAAAGGAAGATGACCGAAAAGGAATTAAGAGAAATAAAAAGGCGCTTCAGACCCGAGAGAAGCAACGTAGGGAGGATAGTCGGCTGCTTCGTTAACGGCGGCGGTGTTATAGTATCAAAAATATCGCAGTCCCTGGGGCTTGGCGACTCGGTGCTTAACGAGAAGCTTCTCGGGGTTATGAAAAGATCCCTGTCGGGAACGCTCGGCACGAATCTTACCGATATCTCTTTCTCGACGAAGCAGGTGCTTGAATCCGAGGAGCATAAGCTCCTTATGGGGCTCGTTAAGTCGGGGCTTTCGGACGAGAAGCTTCTTGACGAGTTTTATTCGCGCGTGACCGAGAGCCTGAAGCTTGACGGCAACTACGTTATCCTCCTTGCGAACGACGTCTACGACGTTCCCTCCTTTTCAAAGGATGGCGCGGAGGGCGAGTCCTACGAGCAGTTTTCATATATCATCTGCTCGATCTGCCCCGTGAAAAATATGAACGAGGCGCTGACCTTTGCCGAGGCGGATTCGCTTCTTCGCGTTTTCAGCCCGACGTCGATCCTTTCACCGGTCGAGCTTGGCTTTATGTTCCCGACCTTTGACGAGCGCCGTACGAACATATATAACGCGCTTTACTACACGCGCTCGCTTACCGTAAACTACCCCGATTTTTCGAAGAGAATTTTCGACGCAGAGGCGAAAATGCCCCCTGCCGCACAAAAGGCGACCTTTTCGGAGTGCCTTTCCGAGGCGCTTGGCGAGGAGTGCAGTCTTGAGGTCGTTCGCTCGGTACACGCGCAGGTTGCCGAGATGGTCGAGGCGAAAAAGGAGACCCGCGACCCCGAGCCCCTCGTTATCACGAAGGCTACCGTAAGAAATATGCTTGAGTGCTGCGGCGTTGACGAGGAAAGGATCGAGCGCGTTGGCGAGGCGATGGACGAGAGCTTTGGCAAAAACGCAATGCTTTCCCCGAAGAACATCGTTTCCGAGAAGAAGTTCGAGATCGAAGCGCCCGACGTTAAGATCAAGATAGACCCCGAGCACCGCGACCTTATCTCTACCCAGACGATCGGAAACACAAGATACGTTATGATAAGGGTGGAGGGCGATATAACCGTAAACGGAATAAGCATTAAGATCGACGAATAACCCGAGGCGCGTGCCTTGAAAAACAAATAAAAAGAGCAGGAGAAAAGGAGCTTTATGTCCCTATATCTCTTGCTCTTTTTTTGTTTAGATTATCTTTCAAGCATAACGAGAAGCGCGCCGTCCGCCTTTATCTTAACGGTGGGCTCTGTCGCGTGATTTGATACGCCGATAGGAAAATCGGGGGTTACCAAGAGGTCGTTTGCGGGGTAGTACGTACCCGAGAGGGTAACGCGGCAATCGCCGCCAAGGGCAAAGACCGAGAGGGTAGCGCCCTCGCGTGCTTTAAGCTCCTTTTTTTCGTTTAGCATAACGAGAATATCATAATTCTTTGATACCAGGGTCATATCGTGGCCCTGTTTTTTTGCGTATAAAAGTAAAGAATAGTTAGCAAACGTGTGGTCATCGCGCCCACCGGTACAGCCATAGAGCGCAAAGCGCGCGTAGCCTCTCTTTGCGCCAACGAGGTACGCGAGGTGACTGTCGGTCTCGTCCTTTTCGACGGGGTGGCGCAAAATCTCAACGTCCTCGGGGATCCTACCTGAGAGAGAATCAAGGTCTCCGACGACGACCGAGGGGGTAATGCCGCCGCCGATGAGCGCGTCAAGCCCGCCGTCTGCCGCGATAACGAGGTCGCCCTCACGGGGCTTTGGCAGGGAGTGAAGCTCACCTGCACCGACGATATAGCAAATATTCTCGTTTTTCATCACTTTAGCATCTCGTCGATAGCGCGCATAACGCCAAGCTTGCCGTACTCGTAGGTAAGGCCGCCCTGCATATACGCGGTGTACGGCTCGCAAAGAGGTCCGTCACAGCTAAGCTCGTTCGTAGCGCCGGTAACGAACGTGCCCGCCGCCATAATTTCGGGGTGAGGGTAGCCGGGCATATCCGAGGGCTCGGGTATGCAATACGCCTCGACGGGAGAGCCCATCTGCACGCCCTTGCAGAACTTGATAAGCTTGTCGGCAGAGCGGAGGTTGACCGTCTGAACGATGTCGGTACGCTGCTCGTCGTACCTGGGCGAGGTCTCCTCAAATCCCGCAAGCTCGAGCATTCTTGCCGCGAAAACCATAGATTTAAGAGTAGAAGAAACCGCCGCGGGCGCCATAAAGAAGCCCTTGTAGAAGGATGCGAGCTGGTTAAAGTTTGCGCCGAGGTCCTTTCCGATGCAGGGGGAGGTAAGGCGCTCCGCGATATCCGCGATCACCTCGCGAGTACCGACGCAGTAAGCGCCGCTTACCGCAAAGCCCGCGCCGAGATTCTTCATCATCGAGCCTACGAAAACGTCTGCTCCAACGTCGGTCGGCTCTCTATCCTCGGTAAACTCGCCATAGCAGTTGTCGACCATAATAACGGTGTCGGGCGAGGTTTTCTTGATGAGCGCGATAACGCGCTCAAGCTTGTCGATATTAAGGCTTATTCTCTGCGCGTAGCCGCGGCTTCTCTGTATTGCGGCAACCTTAACGAAGCCCTCCTTAAGCCTTTTTTCAATTGCATCGTAGTCAAAGTCGTCACCGATAAGGTCGATCTCCTCGTACTTAATGCCGTTTTTCATAAGCGAGTTGCGGCTGTCTCCCGCCGTTCCGATAACGCTGCGAAGCGTGTCGTAGGGCTCGCCCGAAACGTAGAGGAGGGTGTCGTTATACTTAAGAAGTCCCGAGAGGGTAACGTAAAGCGCGTGCGTTCCCGACATAAGCTGCGGTCTTACGAGCGCGTCCTCCGCACCGAAAACCTTCGCGTAAAGCTCCTCGAGCTTTTCTCTTCCGGAGTCAGAAAAGCCGTAGCCTGTGACCTCGATAAAGTCCGAGGTGGAAACTCTGCATTCCTGGAATGCGCGGAGCACCTTTGCCGAGCAAAGAAGCGCGTTCTTTTCTATCTTTTCAAACACGGGTGCGCAGTCGCGCTCTGCACGCTCTGCGAGTGCTGCGACCTTGTCGCTGATATCGTATCCGTAGTACATATTTTTCTCCTTTACGTATTAGAGGTAGGCGAGCATCGTGATAAGCGGCATCGTTAAGATCGAGAGAAGCGTAGATACCGTAACGAGCTTTGAAACGTACGCCGCATCACAGTCGTATCTTTCGGCAAACATCGTAGCGCTCGATGCCGCGGGGGCGGACGCCATCATAAGTATAACGAGCATTACCTCGGTGCTGATGGATACGCCGGTGAGGGTCATTATCTTCATAATAACGTAGACTAAAACGGGAAGCGCCG
>JAFYRZ010000056.1 GCA_017546745.1 Clostridia bacterium | reverse complement strand
CTATGATAAAGAGATGTAACGACTTTGGTGCAGGCGGCGTTTCTGTTGCTATCGGTGAGCTTGCAGACGGTCTTGACATCAACCTTGACGCAGTTCCCAAGAAGTACGAGGGTCTTGACGGCACCGAGCTTGCGATCTCCGAGTCGCAGGAGAGAATGGCTGTCGTTATCGAGCCTAAGGATAAGGATGCTTTCCTTGCCCTTGCCGCCTCCGAGAACCTTGAGGCAACCGTCGTTGCTACCGTTAAGGCAGAGGGCAGACTTACTATGAAGTGGCGCGATAAGGTCATCGTTGACCTCTCCCGTGATTTCCTTAACTCAAACGGTGCAGAGAAGCATATCGAGATCGAGGCTGCTCCCGCCGCTTGTTATAAAAAAGCTACTCCCGAGAGCTTTGAGGCAGGAATGAAGATGATCGCAGACGATCTTAACACCTGCTCTAAGCGCGGTCTTTCCGAAAGATTTGACTCTACCATCGGTGCGGGCACGGTTCTTATGCCCTTCGGCGGCAAGTATCAGCGTACCCCCATTCAGGCGATGGTACAGAAGATCTCCGTCGAGAAAAAGCATACCGACGACGCGTCGTTTATGTCTTGGGGCTACAACCCCTACGTTTCCGAGAAGAGCCCCTACCACGGTGCATATCTCGCGGTAGTTGAGTCCGCGTCTAAGCTCGTTGCGACCGGTGCATCCTTCGAGGACGTTTACCTTACCTTCCAGGAATACTTCGAGAAGCCTCTTCGCGATCCCAAGAGATGGGGTAAGCCTCTCTCCGCGCTCCTTGGCGCATTCAAGGCGCAGATGGATCTCGGCATCGCGGCTATCGGCGGTAAGGACTCTATGTCCGGCTCGTTCGAGAAGCTTGACGTTCCTCCTACGCTTATCTCCTTCGCGGTAACCACCGATAAGGTCGATAACGTAATCTCCCCCGAGTTTAAGGCAGCGGGCAACCCCGTTGTTCTTCTTACCCCCGAGTACGATGCGGCAGGTCTTCCTACACCCGAGTCTCTTAAGGCACTCTACAATAAGGTTACCGAGCTTATGAGAGCAGGTAAGGTCCTCTCGGCTTATACTCCCACCATCGGCGGTGTTGCAGAGGCTATCTTCAAGATGTCCCTCGGTAACGGCTTCGGCTTTAAGTTCAACGAGAGCCTTTCTCTTGACGATATCTTCGGCTACAAGTACGGCTCGTTTATCCTTGAGATGAACGGTGAGGCGAGCGTTGGTACTCTTATCGGTAACGTATGCAACTGCGGCTGCTTCCGCTACGGTGAGATTAAGATCACCGGCGCTGACCTCGTAAAGATCTACGAGGATAAGCTCGAGAGCGTTTACTCCTGTAACATCAAATCTCCCGACGGAAATCCCGAAACTGTAAACTATACTTCACAAAACACTCGCTCTGCTGCTATAAAGTGCGCAAAGCCTAAGGTTCTTATTCCCGTATTCCCCGGCACAAACTGCGAGTTCGATTCTGCCAAGGCGGTAAGAGATGCAGGTGCAGAGCCCGAGATCTTCGTTATCAACAACCTCACCAAAGAGGGTGTCAGCAGAAGCGCAGAGACCTTCGCTAAGAAGATCGGTGAGTCCCAGGCTATCTTCGTTCCCGGCGGCTTCTCCGGCGGTGACGAGCCCGACGGCTCCGGTAAGTTCATTACCGCATTCTTCCGCGGTGCTGAGGTTAAGAGCGCTGTGACCGAGCTTCTTGATAAGCGCGACGGTCTTATGTGCGGTATCTGTAACGGCTTCCAGGCGCTCGTTAAGCTTGGTCTTGTTCCTTACGGAAAGATCATTGACACCGACGAGACCTGTCCCACCCTTACCTTCAACAATATCGCGCGCCACCAGTCCAAGATCGTAAGAACTCGTATCGCGTCCAATATGTCGCCCTGGCTCTCGCTCACCAACGTTGGCGACGTTTATAACGTTCCGATCTCCCACGGTGAGGGTAAGTTCTTGGCAGACGAGGCGACCATAAAGGCGCTTATCGCGGGCGGACAGATCGCTACCCAGTACGTTGACCTCGACGGCAACGCTACCTACGATATCGACTATAACCCCAACGGTTCCTCTCTTGCGATCGAGGGTATCACCTCTCCCGACGGCCGCGTATTCGGTAAGATGGGTCACTCCGAGCGTATCGGTGACGGTCTTTACAGAAACGTCCTCGGTGAGTACGATATCAAGATGTTTAAGTCAATGGTTAAGTATTTCAAATAAGCTTTTGAGTCCCCGAGCTATCGGGGACTCTTTTTTTTCAATCAAAGCCGATAAAAGCCGATTTTCCCCAAAATCGTTGACAAATCTCGCGCGCGTATGATATAATGGTTTTACCATTATTTTTTGGAGAGTTATTATGAAAAAGATTATTGTAACGCTTTTGACCCTTGCTCTTACCCTGTCCTCGCTCCCCTTGTTATCCTCCTGCGGAGATAACGGAGAGGATGAAGGCCACGACAGCGGAGATGTCGGCGGTGAAAACGACGGCGGAGAGACCGGCGGAGAGACCGGTGGAGAGACCGGTGGAGAGACCGGCGGCGAGACCGGTGACGAAAACGACGGCGGCGAAACGGAAGAGGAGGAAGAAGAGGTGAACACTCCCGATTTTAAATATAATACAACGACCGGAAAATTCGAGATCTCCTACGATAAGGGTGAGACTTGGATCACTATCGGCTCTTGTGGCTATGCCGACGGTGAGAATATCGGCACTCCCTATCCCACGGAGAATATCGAGAAGCTTCCCGGCACTATCGCGGACGCATCTAACAAATACATAATCGCAAATTCTGATGCCGGTGGCTGGCACGGCGGTATCATCGACCTTACCGGTATGAATTATAAGTTCGTCCGTCTTGAGAGAAACATAAGCGGAAACGACCTCGGATACGCATTCCTTACCGCAAAGCCTACAAAGGATGCCGCGCCCAAGTATGCGACGAGATCGGAAGAGCACACGTCTGAACTCCAGTCACGTCT
>JAFYRZ010000055.1 GCA_017546745.1 Clostridia bacterium | reverse complement strand
GAACCAGAAGGATTACTTCCTCCGTGAGCAGATCAAGATAATACAGTCCGAGCTTGGCGAGGATGATGACGACGAGCTTCGCGAGTATGAAAACCGCATCGAGGCGGCAAAATTGCCCGACGAGGTGCGCGAGAAGCTCTATAAAGAGCTTTCTAAGCTTGCGAAAATGCCCTACGGCGTTGCAGAGGCAACCGTTATCAGAACCTATCTTGATACCTGTCTTGATTTTCCCTTTGGAAAAAAGACACACGAGCCGGTTAGCGTTGAGGATGCGAGAGGTGTTCTTGACGAGGATCACGACGGACTTGAAAAGATCAAGGAAAGAATTCTTGAATTTGTTGCAATAAAGCAGTTTTCTCCCGACGTTAAGAACCAGATAATCTGTCTCGTCGGCCCTCCCGGTGTTGGTAAGACCTCTGTTGCCGCGTCTATTGCAAGAGCCCTTAAGCGTAAGTATGCGCGCGTTTCTCTTGGCGGTATGCACGACGAGGCGGAGATAAGAGGACACAGAAAGACCTACGTTGGCGCTATGCCGGGCCGTATCGTAACAGCGCTTATCAACTCTAAGGTTGAAAATCCTGTCATCGTTCTTGACGAAATTGATAAGATGGCAAAGGATTTCCGCGGTGATCCCACCTCCGCTCTTCTTGAGGTCCTTGACCCCGAGCAGAATAAGACGTTCCGCGATAACTTTATGGAGATACAGATAGATCTTTCGGATACGCTCTTTATCGCTACTGCAAACAGCTATGAGGGAATTCCCGCGCCTCTGCTCGACCGTATGGAGATAATCGAGCTTTCCACCTATACCGACAGCGAGAAATTGAACATCGCCAAGAACCACCTCGTGCCGAAGCAGCTTAAGAGAAACGGTATTACTGCAAGAATATTTAAGATTACCGATGCAGGCATTACCGCACTTATCAAGGGCTACACGAGAGAGGCAGGCGTGCGTAATCTTGAGCGCGAGATCGCATCACTCATAAGAAAAGCCGCAAAGAAAATGGCAGAGACCGGCGCTAAATCGGTAAGAATTACCGAAAAAAACCTCTCAGATTTCCTTGGCAAGACAAAGGTAATTCCCGAAACGCTTGAGGGGGCTGATACCGTTGGCGTAGTTAACGGCCTTGCTTATACTCAAAACGGCGGAGATCTTCTTAAGGTCGAGGTTGCGGTTATGGAGGGCACGGGCAAGATCGAGCTTACCGGCTCTCTTGGCGACGTAATGAAGGAGTCGGCAAAGATCGCCCATTCGTTCGTCAGAACGATCAGAGACAAATACGGCATAGACAAGGACTTTTATAAGAACCGCGACGTACATATCCACTTCCCCGAGGGTGCCATACCCAAGGACGGCCCCTCTGCCGGTGTTACTATCGTTACCGCTATGGTCAGCGCGCTTTCCGGCAAGAAGGTAAGGCTTGACGTTGCGATGACAGGAGAGGTAACTCTTCGCGGCAAGGTGCTTGCCATAGGCGGACTTAAGGAAAAGACGCTCGCGGCATACCGCGCCGGTGTAAAGACCGTTCTTATCCCTAAGGATAATCTTCGCGACCTTGACGAGGTCGATAAGGAGGCGCGCGAGAACATACAGTTTATCCCTTGCGGTGACGTAAGAGACGTTCTTTCCTGCGCTTTAATTTAAAAAGAGAGAATATATTATGAAGGTAAACGTCAATAATTCAAACATAGCGATGTCTGTCGGATCAGCGAGCCAATTCCCTCGCGATCCGAGACCGCAAATAGCTCTTTCCGGCAGATCGAACGTCGGTAAAAGCTCGCTTATAAACACGCTTCTCGGAAGAAAATCTCTTGCGAGAGTATCCTCAACTCCCGGTAAAACTATAACCGTAAACTATTACGATATTGACAAAAAGCTCTACTTTGTTGACCTGCCGGGATACGGATATGCAAAAAGGTCGCAGGACTCGAAAAAGGTATGGAGCACGCTTACAGAATCCTTTTTCACAAAAAATCCGTCCTCCGATGCGCTTAAGCTTGTAATTCAGCTCGTTGATATCAGAACGGGTCCTACCGAGGACGACGTTATGATGATAAACTGGCTTATCAATATGGACGTTAATTTTATCGTCGTTTTAACCAAGACCGATAAGCTTTCAAAAAGTCAGCTTGAGACGGCGGTAAACGACCTTAAAAACGGAATATTCAAAAACACGGGAATCGAGCTTATTCCCTTCTCATCCGTAACGAGAGTCGGTAAGGATGAGGTTATGAAAAGAATCTTCGACTCTATTTCTTGATATGCAGCTTACTATTGAATACCTTTTTTCTGCGATCGTCGTCTTAATCTCGCTCTCTGCGCACGAGCTTGCGCACGGATATACCGCGTATAAGCTTGGCGACCCGACCGCAAAATATATGGGCAGACTTACCCTAAATCCTATTAAGCATATAGATCCTTACGGACTTGTTTGTATGGTGCTTTTCAGGATAGGATGGGCAAAGCCCGTGCCTATAAACCCGAGATACTTTAAAAAGCCTAAAAGAGATACGGCGATCTGTGCCTTGGTAGGGCCTGTAACAAACCTTGTAATAGCCTTTATTTTTACGTTTGTCTACGTTTTGCTCTTTAAAGCCTTTTCCGACGTTGAATTTACGAATGATTTTCTTTTTAACGTCGTAAAAAACACCCTCCTTTTCATCTATCTTTTTGCAATAATCAACGTTTCTCTTGCGGTATTTAACCTTTTACCTATCCCGCCTTTTGACGGGTCGAGAATAGCGTTTTCACTTCTACCGGATAAGGCTTATTTTAAGGTAATGAAGTATGAAAGAACGATTTATTTCGTAATACTTGGCTGGCTTTTCCTCGGTGACATATTTGCTGACGGACTTATGTCCCTCCCATTTGCAAGCGGAAACGTAATTTTCGAGGTAATTGCCAAGATACTTTCGCTTTCCGACCTTATAAGCGATGCTATCGCCTACGTTTTTGAAGCTATGGTAACGCTTATCACGCTAATTCCCTTTTTTAACTAATCACACAAGGATATTTATCTATGGAAATTTCTTATCGCCTCGACCAGTTCGAGGGACCGCTTGACCTTCTTCTTGATCTTATAAAGAAAAATAAGGTAAGTATAACCGATATTCCCATCGCGCTTATATGCGATCAGTACGTTGAATATATTAACCAGGCTCAAAGAATGGACCTTGACGTTGCCGCCGAGTTTATCGTTATGGCGAGCGAGCTTCTGTTTATCAAGAGCCAGATGCTTCTGCCGCACGAGGAGGGTACGGAAAACGACCCGAGACGTGAAATTCAGGACGCCCTTCTTCTTTACCAGCAGGCAAAGCTTGCCGCAGGAGAGATGAGGAATATGTATGACGAATATTCCGGCAGATACGTAAAGGGTACCGATGATATTCCGCCCGAAAAGGGACTTCCCTTAAATCTTGATACCGATCTTCTTATGAAGGCGCTTGGCGCGGTTATGAAGCGTATGAAGATCGCAGAAACGGTAAGAAATCCCGTTGAGCTTGTTAACCCGCTTATCAAGCGCAAGGTGGT
>JAFYRZ010000054.1 GCA_017546745.1 Clostridia bacterium | reverse complement strand
CCAAGCGCTAACGCAAAGACCCCTTTAAGATAAGATAAGTCCTTTTTCATAGTTTACCGCCGAATTTATTTTTCATTTTGCTCCCTCTCAAGCCGCTCGAGAGCCGCCATAGCCGAAAGCACGAATTTTATCATCGAATAAAGTCCGACCATAGCTCCGAATGGAATCAGGACCGCATAGATCCACGTCCCGACCGAGGCATAGGTCGAAAGAAGCCAGGAAAAGAGAAATCCGAGGCCGATAGGTATCGCGAGGTCGAATATTGCCTGCGACATAATATTGATAACGTAGAGCGCATTTATCGTTTTTTTCAAGACAGCACCCCGACAGGTTTATTTTTACCGAAAAAATGGTATTTTTTCAATAAATCCCCATAATTTCCAGCATAATATATTTTATCATAATATTTATTAAAAATCAATAGATTTTGGAAAGTTAATCATTTAACGTTGTTCATATTTACCGAATAATCGCAAAGAACATATAAAAAAGGCAGGGCGCACTTGTTTTTTCTTGTGCCCTGCCTCGCTCGGTCAAAGAAGCACCGAAAAAAGCGCCGTCCTAACTCTCGCTATTAATGTATTTTTCGATTTTTTCTACTATCATACCGTAGGCGACCGGATTTCCACCGCCCTCGGGAATAACGAGGTCGGCATATCTTCTCGTCGGCTCAACGAACGCCTCGTGCATGGGCTTTACCGTTGAGAGATACTGCTCTATTACCGATTCAAGGCTTCTGCCCCTGCCGCTTACGTCGCGGACTATTCTGCGCAAAATTCTTACGTCGGCATCGGTGTCAACGAACACCTTAAGGTCAAGCCTCTCTCGAAGCTCGCGGTTTTCAAGAATAAGTATTCCGTCAAGGATTATTACCTCGGCAGGAGTGACCCGCCTTACCTCGCTTACCCTCTCGTGGGTTTCGTAGTCGTATATGGGCGCTTCAACGGCAACACCGGATATAAGCTTATCGAGGTGGAAGATAAGAAGCCCTGTATCAAAGGCGTCCGGACGGTCGTAATTTACCCTTGCGCGCTCCTCGGGTGAGAGGTGAGTCATAGGCTTATAATAATCATCCTGACGAAGAATGGCGACCCCGCCGCCGAGAGTATCGATAATATTTTTGACAAGGGTGCTTTTACCGCTACCCGAGCCACCTGCAACTCCTATAACGAACGGCTTTTTCATAACGTCCTCCTCGTTTTATTTTTTTGTTTCCTTTATTGCTTTTTGCCAGCACTTGTGGCACATAGCGATATATTTCTCGTTTCCGCCGATAACGATCTTCTCACCGTGCACGACGACCCTGCCGCCTGCACCAAGCCTTGCGTTTACGGTAGCCTTTGCTCCGCAGGAGCATATGGTCTTTATTTCCGCTATCGAGTCTGCCACCTCGAAGAGCCTTGCACTGCCCGAAAAGAGCCTTGTCGTAAAGTCGGTGCGCAGACCGAAGCAAAGGACGGGCACACCGTATTCGTCTACCACCGCGCGAAGCTCGTCCACCTGCCCTGCGGTAAAGAACTGGCTCTCGTCCGCTATCACAACGTCGGGGCGCGGGCTTATCGATGAGAAGAGGGCGAAAAGGTCCTCTCCCTCGGCTACCGTGACGCACGGGGAGGAAAGTCCAACGCGCGAGGAGATGACCCCCTCCGCCTCTCTCGTATCGGTCGCGGGCTTTAAAAGCAGGACGCGCATACCGCGCTCCTCGTAATTAAATTTTGTTATAAGCGCCTGTGCCGTTTTAGACGAGCCCATAGCGCCGTACTTAAAGTAAAGCTTTGCCATATATAAATTCCTGTCGGTCGTTTTCTTACTTATATTATACTATCATTTTGAGTGTATTTCAAGAGGTGGTGCCGATTTTTTCGCGGTGCTTGACAAAATATAAAACGTGTGGTAGAATATTTAGGCAAAAAAAGTGAGGCACAGGCCTCAGGAAGGATATAAAAATGGCAAAAATACTTGCAAACGTCGGCGGTATGCCGATTACCGAGGAGGACGTAAACGAATTCCTCGCAGGGCTCGGTCAGCGTGGCGCGGGCTACAATAATCCCGAGGGAAGAAAGGTCGTTCTTCAGCAGCTTATCGGCAACAAGCTCCTTTTGCTTGATGCAAAGAGAAATCTTTACGAGGGCGAGGCGGAGTTCCGCGCACAGCTCGAAAAGGTAAAGGATCAGCTCCTTACCAACTACGCGGGCGAGAAGGCTATCGCTTCTGTAAGCGTTAGCGAAAAGGACTGCGAGGAGTACTATAAGGCAAATCCCGAGAAGTTTATGACCGACGGTACAGTCAGCGCGTCTCACATTCTCGTTGAGACCGAGGAGGCGGCACTCGAGATCCTCGGTAAGATCGAGGGCGGCGAGATGACCTTTGAGGACGCGGCACGCGAATATTCCTCCTGCCCCTCGAAGGATGCGGGCGGAAACCTTGGCGAGTTTGGCAGAGGACAGATGGTTCCCGAGTTTGACTCCGCTGTATTCTCTATGGAGGTAGGCGAGGTTACCAAGACCCCCGTTAAGACCCAGTTCGGCTATCACCTTATTAAGCTTAACTCCAAGACCGAGGCGGCTGCTATCCCTTACGAGGAGATCTCAGGCGAGATCATGAACGCGCTTCTTCTCGAGAAAAGACGCGCGGCTTACGAGTCTAAGATCAACCAGCTCAAGATAATGTACCCCGTTGACATTCTTGCATGACGGACGAATTAGAGCTTCTTGGTAAGAGGTTTATTGAGCTTTCAAGAAAGGCAGACAACGGCTACTACACCTATTCCGACTTTTTAGGACTGCAGGAGCAGACGGTGCTTGCTACGGTAAAGGCGAAGCTTTATACCAAGCACACGCCCTTTGGCGGTGCCGTCGGTGCAGAGCGCGTTATGGTGCGCTTTGGCGATCCCGAGGCTATCGGGTACGAGGAGGATTTTCCTATCGTTACCCTTAAGGTCACACCGAAGAGCGACAAGTTTGCCGACAGGCTTACGCACAGGGATTTTCTCGGCACGATACTTGCCCTCGGTATCGAGAGGGCGACGGTCGGCGATATCGTTATCCGCGAGAACGTCGGCTACGTATTTCTTAGCGACAAGATTGCAGAGTACGTCAAGGATAGCTTAACGCGCATCAAGCATACCGACGTTAGGTGCGAGATCGTAGACGGTGTGCCGGAGGGTGAGCTTTATAAGACCGAGATGAAGAGGATACAGGCAAACGGCGAGCGCCTTGACGCTATCGTTGCAAAGGTTTTCTGTATGTCGCGCGACGACGCGAGCCTTCTTTTCAAGAAAAGGCTTGTTTTTGCGGACGGGCGCGAGATCGAGAGCGTTTCCTATAACCCAAAGGAGGGGCAGGTCATAAGCGTACGCGGCTTTGGCAGATTTATCTATCTGGGCTACGGCTCGCTTAGCAAAAAGGGCAAGAAAAATATAGACGTTGAGGTTTATGTATAAAAAAACGGAAAAGCACCAATGGGTGTCGTCCTTGGCGGAGAAATTTAATAATGCTCGGTAGGGGCGAACTGTGTTCGCCCGCGGGAGACCGCAGGTCTCCCCTACGAATAAGCAAAATTTGATATTCAGAAAGCAAACAATACCCCGACAGGATGTCGGGGTATTGTTGTCATTTGGGGAGTTACATATTTTCTGCGCTTAATCTCAAAAGATAGAACTGACGCAACCATTCCGGCTGATCTTGAATGGCGGTTTTTAAATTTTGAAGAGTTCTTTTGCCGATTCGTCTATCTAATATTGCAAACATTCTTACTATTGGATTATGGGAATATATGCTATCTTGAATGTCTTGATTGCGATATTCTTCTAACGCTCCACAGAATTCATCATCGGTGTATTCCGTTCGTTGGTCAATAGCATATTTATCCAACAAGGTCCAAAACTCTGCCCAATATTCACTTTTTCCGCTTGGGGAAGGATTTTTCGTACATCCATTTTCGATAAAGTAAGTATTCACTGTTTCCCACGAAAAACGCTTTACTTGTTGCTTATCAATGCAGATTTCAAAAATTCGACAACCGTCCATTCCAACATATGTGGTACAGCCATATCGAATTCTTCCTTGCAATGATTCTGCTAACATATCCCGTTCAAGATATCTTCTCATTCCGCTCCATGATCCAAGAATTTTACCCATATAATACCTCTTTAATATTATTTATCGCAAGTTTCGCATTTGTATTACAAATGCTTCGGGCAAAGCCCAT
>JAFYRZ010000053.1 GCA_017546745.1 Clostridia bacterium | reverse complement strand
GTATAGGGGAAGGACTCGAAGTGTAAAGCCTCTATCTCCATACCGCGCTTTGCCATCATACAGCCGGCAACCGGCGAGTCGATACCGCCGGAGAGAAGAAGAAGTCCCCTGCCCGCGGATCTGATGGGAAGTCCGCCCGCACCGGGCTCCTGCCCTGCTCTTACGTACGCATGCTCGTCACGCACCTCAACACCGACTATAACGTCGGGGTTCTTTACGTCAACCTTAATTCCGCGAACGGTCGCGAGGATAGCACCGCCAACCTGCGCCGAGATCTCGGGCGAGGTGAGGGGGAAGCGCTTATCCGCGCGCTTTGCTTCTACCTTAAAGGTGCGCTTTCCGAAAAGCTTTTCGGGAAGATAGACCTTTGCGGTTTCAAGTATGCTCTCGATATTCTTCTCGCATACCGCAGCGCGGTTTACACCAACAATACCGAAGACCTTTTTTGCCGCGTCGTACATTCCGTCCATATCGCACTCGTCGTTCTGCGGCTCGACGAATATCGTGCTTTGCTTAAAGTATATTTTAAAGGTTCCGTAGGGCGATGCGCGGCGGCGAAGCTCCTTTACGAGCGCCGACTCAAAGTTCTGCTTGTTTGCGCCCTTTAAAACTATCTCACCGTATTTACAAAGAATGATTTCCTGAATGTCCATAATTTTTCCTGCTTTAAAATATTAAATGTAGCGGATCATATTTGACGAGGCGACCTCGATATACATCTGGGGCGCGTGCATCATAAGTATGTCCTTGAAGAATTCAAGCACGGGCTGCTCGGTAAAGAAATGCCCTGCCTCAACGAGGTTTATACCAAGCTCTGCCGCCTCCTCCATAACGTTATAGCTGAGCCTGCCGGAGATGTAGGTGTCAGCCCCCTCGGCTATCGCATCACGAACGAAGTCCTTACCGTCACCGCCAACGAGAGCCACGCGGCAGACACTGTTATATCCGTCCGAATATTTCACAACGTCAGCGCCAAGGGCGGTCTTTGCCCTGTAAACGAAATCCTCGAGGGTCATTTCCTCAACCTCGCCAATTCTGCCGAGAAGTCCCTCGCCAAAGGGTCGGGTGTTAAGAATTCCGAGGGTGTCTGCAAGCCTGTCGTTAACTCCGCCCTCGACCTTATCGGCTCTTGTATGGAATGAGAAAACCGCGATTCCGTTTTCGATAAGTTTGATAAGCTTTCTTGCAATATGATCAGCCTCGTTTACAGTCGACAAGGGCTTGAAGATCAAGGGATGGTGGGAGATTATAAGATCAAAGCCGCCCTCGATCGCGTAGTCAACAAGCTCCTCGGTAACGTCGAGGGTAAGAAGGGTCTTTCTCACCTCGCGAGAGGAGTCGGTCACGCACATAAGACCGTCGTTATCCCACGGCTCGGAAAGATGGGCGGGAATGCGGTCGGACAGTTTTTCATAAAGCTCCTTTACGGTCATAAAAGCCTCCGTTATCTGCCGCAAATTGCGGCAAGTCTTTTTTCGATAGCCGAGAGTATTTCGCTCTCGCGCTCGGTGGAAATCCCCGCGCGGCTCTTCTCGTCTATCACCTTTAAAAATGCGGTGCGCTTACGCTCAAAGTAAGCCTTTTGCGCACTTTTGTTGTCATTATCTATAAATTCTGCGCCAATTTCCGCCTCGACGTCATCGATCTCTCTTGCCTCACCGTCAAATTGCGCGCATATCGTAACGTAATTTTTGCCGTCTGCCTCGGAGTGTGCCTCCGCCTCTATTCTAAAGCCGAGGGAGGCAAGCGCGCGCCTTAAGTGCGCGACCCTTGTCATAGGCTGAAGAATGAGCCTCACGCTCTCGTCGCAAAGCCAGGGTGCGTCAGCTATTATTCTCGCGATAAGCTCGCCCCCCATACCGCATACGGCAACGTCGGTTATTCCGAGCCCCGAAAGCTCTCGTGCGCCGTCGGTCAGGTGAAGATGAGCGAGGTGAAGAAGCCCCGCCTCCATAACGTTATCCTCAGCAGACTCGAGAGGTCCGCGGTTTATATCCGCGAGGTGCGCGAAAGAAATCCTTTTTTCTTTAAGTAAAAAAATAGGCAGGTGCGCGTGATCCGTGCCGATATCGGCAAAAACGGCGCCCTGCCTAACAAATCTTGCCGCCGAAAGAAGCCGACTGTCAAGAGTACGAGCCTTCATTACTTCGACTCAAGAAACTCGTTGATCTTCTTAACGAGAGCATCAGCGTCGGTTCCGTGAACTACGCAAGCGTCTGCGATAGACTCGCCTCTGGAATGGGGGCAGCCAAGGCAGTGCATACCGATCTCAAAGAAGAAACGCGCGGTCTCTACGTCAAAATCAAGAACGTCGCCGATAAGGGTATCCTTAGTTACTTTCATTTTCATACCTCACTTTTTTATTTAACGGTATTATTATATCACAAAGCTTTTAAAAAATCAATATTTATTTAATTTTTTCGCGTGCTATATAATTTTTATTGACAAAGCGGGATTTGTATGGTAAAATATAATAGCATAATTTCGGCAAAAATTAACGGGCAAGGCACTCTTTGCCTGCTCTTTACTAATTAAAATATCCCTCGGTGCGAAAGCCCCGGGCGGAAAGGAAGGTTTATCTATGATAGTTGCGCTTGAAGAAGCGAAAAGAAGGCTCATCGCCCTTGAGGACGTTTTGGCAGAGCTTAAAAATCAGTTGAGAATAGACGAGGCGGACGAGCGCGCAAAGGAGCTTGAGCGCGAGACCATGGTCGGCGATTTCTGGGACAACGCGGAAAGATCCTCCAAGATCCTTAAGGAGATCAAGGGACTTAAGGAGACGGTTGACGGCTACTACGATCTTCAGTCGAGGCTCGAGGACGCTCTCACCCTTTGTGAGATGGCTATCGAGGCGGGTGACGAGGACTCGGTCGACGAGGTAGTTTCCGAGACCGCTTACATCGAGGAAATGGCAGAAAAGAAGCGCATCGAGGTTCTTCTCTCCGGTCCTTACGACAGAAACAACGCTATCGTTTCCTTCCACCCCGGTGCGGGCGGCACGGAGGCGCAGGACTGGGCGTCTATGCTTTACAGAATGTATTCGCGCTGGGGCGAGAGCCACGGCTTTAACGTTAAGCTCGTTGACTGGCTTGACGGTGATGAGGCGGGACTTAAGTCTGCGACCCTTATGTTTGAGGGCACGAACGCATACGGATATCTTAAGAGCGAGAACGGCGTACACAGACTCGTAAGAGTCTCCCCCTTTGACTCCTCGGGAAGACGTCACACCTCGTTTGCATCGGTCGAGGTAATGCCCGAGTTTGAGGACGACGATAACATCACGCTTCGCGACGAGGACCTTGAAATTACCGCGCATCGCTCGAGCGGTGCGGGCGGACAGCACATCAACAAGACCGACTCTGCTATCCGTATCGTGCATAAGCCTACCGGCATCGTCGTTGGCTGTCAGACCGAGAGAAGCCAGCTGCAGAACAAGGAGACCGCGCTTAAAATGCTTAAGGCAAAGCTTATGGAGATCAAGATCCGCGAGAAGCTCGACAGGATCGAGGATATCCAGGGCAATAAGGCGAACATCGAGTGGGGTAGCCAGATACGCAGCTACGTATTTATGCCCTACACCCTCGCAAAGGACACGAGAACCGGCTACGAGGACGGTAATATCGACAAGGTTATGGACGGCGAGATCGACGGATTTATCAACGCATACCTTAAGCAGCTTTCCGCTAGCGGGGCTGAGAATTAATAAAAAGAGAACGTGCCGCTCGGCGCGTTCTCTTTTCTCTTACGGGTATTTTTTAGATTATTTCAACTATTTACGTAAAACGTATTTACAACCGAAAAAATTAGTGATATAATATATTTAGAAGGCAGCCTTAAGGATAACTCAGGGTTGCTTTACAGCAATTAGGGTTTGCGTTTTTCGGTACGTCGGCTTTGGTTGGTTTATTTTATTTTATCTTAAGGAGCTTATCATTATGGACAACAAGAACGTTACACGCTTTCTCCTCACCTTTTTCCTCGGCTGGATCGGTAGTTTAATCATCAACCACACTTCCTTGAAGCCTGAGGGCTACACCTCGAGATCTCTCGCATATTTCTTCCTTTCTTACATTACCTTTGGTATCTACGGTCTTGTTGCAGCTATCTGCAACCTTATGTTTGACCCTGCAAAGGAAAGAAATATCGGTTATAAGAAGGACTGATAAAAGATAAATAAACTATATCGTAGACCGAAATATCGGTATAGATAAAGCGAGCTGTGAAAGGCGGATTCTCATAAGGAAGTTTACTTGTGGGACGTATATTTGCGCCGCAGTAAACAAATAAGACACGCAGACAGATTTTTTAGGTTTGTCTGCGTGTCTTGTTTTATTCTTCTTGAATGCAATTAGAATAGACCACTGTGTGTGGCATATTCTCTCCATCATTTTCAAAAATTCGCCATTGTTCGCAATCTTCTACATAATGAGGAAATCCATTGGAAATAAATATTTGCAACTGTATGTCATTTTCCAACCATATAAACAAATCATTGCTATTCGTAAGTTCTGCTTTAATTACCTTGTTATTTATGATGAGATTTTTATGCAGAGATAAATTATACCATTCATCATTATTTTTATCATCTACCTCATCCCAATTTTGATAATCCAAAGTCGTCAGCAAAATCTGATTTTTGTGCATAATTCTTGTAAAGCACTGAGAATGAATAGCAATATTTCCAAATGAAAACATCATCATCTGAGCAGCTAATGTTAAATTATCGAGTGTACTGCCGCTCAGCAATTCCAAATAGGTTTCAAGCTTTTTTCTACTCATTACATGTATCTCCTTCACTATAAAACTATTATATCTCCGGTTTCGCCTTTGTATTACAAAGGCACAGGGCAAAGCCCAT
>JAFYRZ010000052.1 GCA_017546745.1 Clostridia bacterium | reverse complement strand
CTTTGACAACTCTTCCTTACGTGCTGTATATTCATCTTCATAAATGAAGATAATTACGTGTATATGGTCAGGCATAATTACATATCGGTCAATTTTAACGCCTGGGATCTTTTCGCTTGATAATAAATATTTTTCGATTATTTTTCCAATCTCCGTTAATTGCATCCGAGGTGTTGATGGGTCGTCGAGGGCGCCGACCCCTACCGACGACGGTTTGATTATATTCGAGAGTATCTTTTTTCTTTCTCTTGTACATATTGTCACAAAATATGCTCCCAAGGAACTGTAATCATACCCTTTGAGGCGCAAATCTTTTCGTTTTGTAATTTCTTTATTCATTTTCCTTCCCATTCCGGTATAAAGAATGCTAACAGTGCAAAGGCTTCTCCGTTACGCATATCAAAGAAAGGATAGAGAGCAAAGGCTCCCTATCCTTTTTGTGTGTTTTAGTGTTTATCAAATTAAATCGCTGCAACGATCTCTTCTGCTCTTGCGAGAGCCTCGGGGATCTTGTCGATGTCGCGGCCGCCGCTCATTGCGCTGTCGGGACGTCCGCCGCCCTTACCGCCGCAGATCGCGGAGATCTCCTTAAGGATATTTCCTGCGTGTGCGCCTGCCTTAACTGCGTCAGCGCCTGCCGCCGCAACGAAGTTGAGCTTTCCGTCAGAAACAGCCGCGAAAACGCAGACAGCGTCGGAATACTTCGACTTAACGGTGTCGGAAAGTCCTCTTACCTGGTCGGGGCGCATACCCTCGAGCTTAGCACAAAGAAGCTTGACCTTGCCAACCGTCTTGATGCCCGAGATAAGGCTCTCGGTCTTGATCTCGGAGAGCTTGGAGTTCGCGCTTTCAAGCTCGCGGCGAAGCTCCTTGATCTCACCCTGAAGGCCCTTTGCCTTCTGTGCGATGGTGTTAACGTTGGGAGCCTTAAGCTCTCTTGCGGTCGCCTCGATAAGTCCGTCGCGCTCGGAAAGAAGAGCAAGCACGCCAAGTCCTGTCGTACCCTCTATTCTTCTGACTCCTGCCGCAACGCTCGACTCGGAGATGACCTTGAAAAGACCGATATTTCCGGTGCTCGATACGTGAGTTCCTCCGCAAAGCTCGGTGGAATCGGTGCCGATCTTAACTACTCTTACAACCTCGCCGTACTTCTCTCCGAAAAGAGCCATAGCGCCCATCTTGCGCGCGGAAGCGATATCGGTAACGGTGGTTGAGCAGTCCTCTGCCGCGAGGGTGTGGGAGTTAACGATAGCCTCGACCTTCGCAATCTCCTCTGCCGTCATAGCCTGAAGATGGGTAAAGTCAAATCTTACTCTGTTCTCGTCAACGTAAGAGCCCGCCTGCTCAACGTGAGTGCCAAGCACCTCTCTGAGCGCCGCCTGAAGAAGGTGGCACGCGGAGTGGTTACGTCTTATAGCCGCGCGACGGGTCTTGTCTATCGCAAGGGTGAGCGTGTCACCGACCTTGATAGCACCGCCGTCAATACGGCACTGGTGGATATAAATTCCGCCCGTTTTCTTGGTGTCAAGCACGGTAAGGGTAACGCCCTCGGCAGAAATTACGCCGGTGTCGCCAACCTGTCCGCCGCCCTCGCCGTAGAATACGGTCTTGTCGAAGATAACGGATACCTCGCCCTCGCTTGCAAGCTCTACCGACTCACCGTCAGCAATAATTCTTACGATAGTAGCGGTACACTCGTCGTTCTCGTAGCCAAGAAATTCGGTCTCGGAAAGTCCCTCAAGAAGAGAAGCGCCCGAGTCTGCCCAGCCGGAAATGTTTCCGCGTGCGGCACGCGCTCTCTTTTTCTGCTCGTTCATAAGAGCGGTGAACGCGTCGTTGTCAACCGAAAGACCCGACTCCTCTGCGATCTCACGGGTGAGGTCGGGGGGGAAGCCGAAGGTATCGTAAAGCTTGAACGCGTCCTCACCCGAAATGGTGGTCTCGCCCTTGCCCTTTACGTCCTCGATAATGCCCGCAAGGATACCGAGTCCCGCGTCAACGGTCGCGTTAAATCTCTCCTCCTCAAGGACGATGACCTTGAGAATGTAGTCGCGCTTAGTCTTAAGCTCGGGATATGCGTCGTCGTTCTGCGAGATAACCACCTCGCAAAGCTCCTTCAAGAACATACGGTTGATGCCGAGAAGCTTACCGTGGCGGCAAGCGCGGCGGAGAATACGGCGAAGAACGTAGCCGCGACCCTCGTTAGAGGGGATAACTCCGTCGGATATCATAAAGGTCGCGCTTCTGATATGGTCGGTTACAACGCGGATAGAAATGTCGTTCTTCTTATCAAGTCCGTACTCCTTACCTGCGATAGCGCAAACGGTGTCGAGTATTTTTCTTACGGTGTCAACCTCAAAGAGGTTGTCAACTCCCTGCATAACGCAGGCAAGTCTTTCAAGACCCATACCGGTGTCGATATTCTTCTGCGCAAGCTCGGTATAGTTGCCCGCACCGTCGTTGTTGAACTGCGAGAAAACGTTGTTCCAGATCTCCATAAATCTGTCGCAGTCACAGCCGGGCTTACAGTCGGGCGAGCCGCAGCCATACTTAAGTCCGCGGTCAAAGTATATCTCGGAGCAGGGGCCACAGGGACCGGAGCCGTGCTCCCAGAAGTTGTCTGCCTTGCCGAGCTTTACGATATGTGCCTCGGGCACTCCGATAACGTCGCGCCAGAGGGCGTAAGCCTCGTCGTCGTGCTCGTATACGGAGGGCCAAAGAAGGTCTGCAGGGATCTCAAGATCAACCGTCAAGAACTCCCAAGCCCACGGAATAGCCTCGTTCTTAAAATAATCTCCAAAGGAGAAGTTACCAAGCATCTCAAAGTAGGTGCCGTGGCGCGCGGTGTGTCCAACTCTTTCAAGGTCGGGCGTTCTTATACACTTTTGGCAGGTGCACACCCTTGTTCTCGGGGGCTTTTCCTCGCCGGTAAAGTATTTCTTCATGGGCGCCATGCCCGAATTTATCAAAAGCAGAGATTTATCTCCGTTGGGTACGAGAGAAAAGCTGCCAAGTCTTAAGTGACCCTTGCTCTCAAAAAAGGAGAGGTATTTTTCTCTCAGATCATTGAGTGAAGTCCATTTCATTTTGGTTTACTCCTTATATAGGCCTGCATTTGCAGGGCATTAATTGATTTTTCTTATGCTTACCTCGCCCGAGTTAAGCAGGATCTCCTCGCCGCTATCGCATCTTACGCGCAGGGCGCCGTCGTCCTCAATGGCGATGGCGGTGGCAGGGAAGCTGTCGCT
>JAFYRZ010000051.1 GCA_017546745.1 Clostridia bacterium | reverse complement strand
TCTTAAGGAATTTGCAGAGTCCCGCTTTTCTATTCTTGATGAAATAAGAGATACGAGAGTAGAGGACGGTGTTTCCATCACCGTTTCGGTTGGTATCGCAAACACAAGCGGTAGCCTTGCCGAAAGAGAAGCGGTTGCACGCGACGCGTTTGACCTGGCTATCCAGCGCGGCGGTGACCAGGTAGTTTATATTACCGACGACTCGACCGAGTATTACGGCGGTAGAACAAAGAGCGTTTACAAGCGCTCCAACGTAAAGTCCCGTACCTTCGCAAGTCAGCTTACCTCGCTTATCGGACGTGCCGATAACGTTATCATTATGGGCCACAGATTCGGTGACTTCGATTCCTTTGGCGCATCCCTCGGTGTTGCAAGGCTGGCTATGCTTTGCGGTGTTAACGTTAAGATCGCCGTCGATATGCGTGATCAGAACTTAGCGCCCTGTATTGAGCTTTTGCAGAATACCGACGTATACGAGCAGACCTTCGTTGACAGTGCGGCGGCACACGACCTTCTCGGTATGGATACCGTAGTCGTTCTCGTCGACCATAATACTCCGCAAAGGTCGCAGTTTAGCACGCTTGCTACCAAGGCTTCGACCCTCGTCGTTATCGACCACCACAGAAAGATAGATATTCTTCCTCCCACCGTTAAGCTTTCTTATATCGAGCCCTCTGCTTCAAGCACGTGTGAGCTTGTTTCGGAAATGCTTGAATGTACCGTAAGCTCGCAGAGGCTTCTTAAGGAGGAGGCGGATATGCTTCTTTCCGGTATTCTTCTTGATACCAAGCAGTTTACGAGAAATACGGGAACGCGTACGTTTGGTGCGGCACAGTATCTTCGCGGTGCTGGCGCTAACCCCACAGACGTATATAATTTATTCAAGACCGCACCCGAGGATCTTTCCAAGGAGGCGCGCTTCCATACGGATATCGTTACCTATCAGGGCAATATCGCAATATCCTGCTGTGATAGTAATACCGACGATTCCTACAGAATCATTGCATCTAAGGCGGCGGATAAGATGCTTACCTTAAAGGGAATCGATTCCGCGTTTACACTCGTCAGAATCGGTGAGCATATTCATATATCGGGTAGATCGAACGGCTCTGTTAACGTTCAGCTCATACTTGAGAAGCTTGGCGGCGGCGGGCACTTTGACGTTGCCGGCGCACAGGTCAGCGCGGATACGGTCCTTACCGTTCTTGAGGCGCTTAAGCTCAGCATAGACGACTATTTAGAATCAGTTAAAGGAGATTAAAAATGAAGGTTATATTACTTTGTGACGTAAAGGGGCAGGGAAAGAAGGATCAGATCATAAACGTATCCGACGGATATGCAAGAAATTTCCTTTTCCCCCAGAAAAAGGCTGTTCCCGCAGATGCAAAGGCTACCAACGAGCTTCGCGGCAAGGAGGAGGCTAAGCAGTTCAGAATTGAAGAGGACAGAAAGGCGGCAAAGGCTCTTGCCGACAAGATCTCCGGTACTGAGATCAAGATCAAGATGGCACATGGCCAGGACGGCAGACTTTACGGCTCCGTTACCGCCAAGGATATCGCAGAGAAGCTTAAGGAAGCCATCGGAGTTGATATCGACAAGCGCAAAATTACCACTAAGGAAAACATAAAGGCATACGGCAACTATTCCGCTGAGGTCAAGCTCCTTGCAGATATCGTTGCAAAATTCACGGTTTTAGTTCACGATTAAATTTAGACGAGAGAGAATAAAATGGATGCTACGAGTTTAATTAGGCAGCAGCCGGTATCTGTTGAGGCAGAGCAGGCGCTTCTTGGTTGTATTATTATTAAGCCCGAGTCGTTTGACCTCGTAGGAGGAATGATAACCTCATCGGATTTTTACGTAGACGAGCATAAGCATATCTTCGCGGCTTTAACGAAGATGTACGCGCAGTCAAAGACTATCGATACAGTAACCCTCGTAAACTCGCTCGTCGAGCTTGGACTTCGCGATGAGGCGGGCGGTATTCAGTACATCACCCTGCTTGCAGAGAGCGTTCCCACTACGGCAAACGTTAAGGAGTACGCTACGATCGTTAAGGATAAGTCTATTCTCAGAAACCTTATAGGTGTTTGTGAGGAGATCAGTGAGGATGCGTACGACGAATCCAACCCCGTTCGACAGATCATCGACAGCGCAGAGCAGAAGATATTTAATATTTCCCACAATTCCGATACTAAGGAATTCCGCCATATCCGCGACGTTTTGCAGAACGTTTATAAGGATATAGAGGTGCTTCAGGAGACCAAGGGCGCTGTGACAGGTGCAAAGACCGGATTCTCCGGCCTTGACAGAATGCTCGTTCAGATGGGTAAGGGCGACCTCGTTATCGTTGGTGCGCGTCCCGGTATGGGTAAGACCTCGTTTGCGCTTAATATTGCAACTAACGTTGCTAAAAACAGCAAAAAGGCTGTCGCTATCTTTTCGCTTGAGATGTCAGCGGAGCAGCTTGTTACGAGAATTATCTCGAGTGAGGCGATGGTCGATTCTCACAATTTAAGAACGGGACAGCTTCGCACCGAGGACTGGGAGAGCCTTGCGGGCGTAATCTCCGAGCTTTCGGGAAGCGATATCTATATCGACGATACCTCGGCCATCACCACGACCGAGATGAAGTCGAAGCTCAGAAGAATTTCTAACCTCGGTCTTGTTGTTATAGACTATATCGGTCTTATGCAGAGCACGTCTAACTCGGATAACAGAGCACAGCAGGTCGGCGAGATCTCAAGAAACCTTAAGGTCATGGCAAAGGATCTCGGTATTCCGTTCGTCGTTTGCGCTCAGCTTAACAGAGGTACGGAGTCAAGACCCGGCGCGGGTAAAAAGCCTACGCTTGCCGACCTTCGTGACTCGGGATCTATCGAGCAGGACGCGGATATCGTTCTTTTCCTTTACAGAGAGGAATACTATAAGGATATAAGCGGAGCTGACGGTAAGGACGGTGACGTTGACGCGGCTAATACCGCCGAGGTCATTATTGCTAAAAACCGTCACGGATCTGTCGGAAACGTTAAGATGGGCTGGATCGGTCAGTTTACTAAGTTCCGTACGCTTGAGCAGGATCTTGTTGAAAATGGTTAATAAGCTTGATATGCTTTTTTCTACCGATAGCGGTAGAAAAATATACGGCAAGGCTTCGGATACCGTTATAAAATATGCCGGTGGCGATTTTTATAAAAACGGCGTTCTCGTCGGACTTTCCGGCGGCGCAGATTCGGTTATGCTTTTGCTTTTTCTTGCAAAAAAAAGACGCACCGAGGGTGATTTTCCACTTCTTGCCGTACACGTTAACCATATGATAAGAGGCGACGAGGCTGACCGTGACGAGGAATTCTCGCGCAGGCTTTGTGATGAGCTTGGTGTTGATTTTATCTCGGTTAAGATCGATGTTCCCGCGCTTGCAAAGGGAAAGGGGATTGGCTTTGAGCTTGCTGCAAGGGAGGCAAGAT
>JAFYRZ010000050.1 GCA_017546745.1 Clostridia bacterium | reverse complement strand
TCGAAGATGACCTTTCCCCACCAGCTTATGCGCGTTATTCTTTTAGAGGCGCTCTATCGGTCGTTTACTATAATCGCGGGAAAGAAATATCACAAGTGATCCTCCTCGGGAAAGGAATGTGAAAGGGCGGCGTTAGAGTATTCGCGAATACCCGTCACCTCGCGCAAAATACGGATAAATGGCGGTATCGCAGGAGTGACGTCCTCGCGGTCAAGCTCTATTTCCATAATTGCGGTATTTTCCCACTCGGGATATACGTCTATCTCGACGGTAAAGCCGTCAAAGGGGAACGTATGTCGGGTCTTTATTATCGGGCGAGTGCCCTCCTTGATATTTAAGGAAAGCTCGTCAAATCGGGACTTATCTATTTTGCCCTCGCTCTCGTTACAGGTGGTCTTATTAAGCCGCAGCTTTACGGTTTCGGTATAATCACACGCATCCGCGTATTCGCGCCGTCTTATTCTGTGGGTTACGCCAACGGGGGAGGAAAGATATATCTGCGTAATATAGCTTACGGTATAGCCCTGTACCCTCGAAAGCAGGGATACGTTCGGCATCGCGATAATATATTTTCTTTCTATCTCAAGCTTGCTCATACACAAGACCCCCTTAGTTTATACCTTATTTTAGCACAGAACGAGCGTTTTTTCAATATATTTTTAATCTTTGTTTATTTTCTATTGACTTAACGAAAAAAATATGATAGAATTATAACGATATTTGTAAAAGATTTCCCGAAGGGAGTATGGAATATGGAAAAAATCAAGGAGCTTTTCGGCAAGGGTGCCGCTAAGTGCAAGAATTTCTTCAAGAAAGCGTGGGCATTTATAAAGAAGCCTAACTGGAAGGTAGTTTACGATAAGTTTACCACCGGTCTTCTTATCATTCTACTCTGCTCTCCCGTGCTTATTCTTCTTTACATAGTTCTTTGGTTCATTTACAGATAAATGGACAAAATTTAAGGCGCTTGCGAAATGCAAGCGCCTTGTTTTTTGCTTTAAGAAATAATTATCAATATGGCAACCGCCGTGGCGATCCACAAAAGCGCTAAGAGCGCGCCGACGAGCCAGAGCCTTGACGATCTTCTCTTCCTTGTTGCGGCAAGGGCAAGGCTTATGATAAGGAATACCGCGGGGCAAAGAAGCATAACGATAGAGAAAATGACGTAGAACGTTAATATTGCCGCATCCTCGTCTACCTCGTAGGTATGATCCGCCTCGTATTCGTACGTGGGATATTTCTGCGTTGCGTTATCGACAAGCGCTGCAAGCTCGTCTGTAAGTGCATCGCCGACAGGGTAAATATCTACCTCCCCCTTAAGGTAGGAAAAATATCCGTCTGCCGTAAAGCAGTTGTTAGGCAGGTCAATGTATGAGAGGAAGTAGGTCGCGTCATTGATAAAATAGAGCGCACCGTAGGGCATTATCATAGATCCCGTAGGATCGGCACCGTATATCTCGAGGCTCTCACAGCTGTAAAGCTCTCTTACGTCGATAGTTAAAGCATCTTTGTTAAGCGATATGAGCGACTCGTAGGTCTCTGTATCCACGTCGCTGTAAACATAGTAGTCCGTATATAATCTGTATGCTTCTGCATCTCCCTCCTCAAGCGAAAGAAGCATTTCTCTGCCAGCCTCAGTAACGTAGACGTCACCGTAATTGGTCCAGATTATATCACCGTATTTTTCGTAGGAATATATACTGTTCCAGTTGCCATAGGGATTGTTTTCATAAACGAACCGAAGCTGAGAGCTCTCGGTTATCGCATAGGGCGACTCGAACAAGGTATAAACGCTTGTGCCGTCGGTTATCGTCTTATCGTCAAGCTCCTGCCAGATAACCGAGGATGCCGCGGAGGCGGCAAGGGAGAGGACAAGCGTTATGATAAGCGCTACGGGGAGCGCAAGGGTGATCCTCTTAAATATCTTTTTCATATCCAACACCCCCTTACTCAAGATTGAGCCTTCGCTCGGTGATGGCGAGGTTTATCATATAGCAAATAAACGCCTCTATCAAAAGGAAGATGATAAGCGCGAGGATAAACAGCACCATTAGCGCGTTTTGCTCCGTCAGAGGCACGTTCTCGACAAGAAGATAAAATCCCTCCGAGGCTGATAGTGTAAGAAGAATTACCGCAAGCTCGATACCGCCGATAACGAAGGAGTTAGCGAAGTAGAAGATAGCGATCGCGACCGCGATCCTTGCCTTTTTAACTATCACCGAGGCAAGGCTGATGCAAAGGTAGATGAGCATAAGGTCAAAGAAAAGGTATGCTATAATTCCAAGGAAGCCCTCGACGGCATAAATGACGAACATCTTCGGGTCTGACTTCCAAAGCTTACGGATAGCGACTACGATAATCTCGGCAACCGAGGTCACTGCAGTCTCATCCGTAGCCTTATCCCACACGAATGCGAGGATAATAGCGACACCGCCCAAGATAGCGATAAGCTGCTTTACGATAGCACAAAAGCCAACGAGGGTCTTGGAAAACATAAGCTGTGTACGCCTTGCGGGGAGGGTAAAGGTAAGATAGCCCTCGTCGGTATAAAAATTACGGTAAAAGCGCAGGGCAACGAAAACTATCACCACGAGCATAGACGCCGCAAGAGCGAAGAGTGATAGAATATTTATGAGCGAGAAAAGCATCTCAAGGGCAACGTATTCAGACACCTTATCCATAAAGCGATTACAAACGCCGGACAGAGCGCCTGCTACAAGAGCAACGAGAAACATCGACAGGGATATTTTTCTTAATGCTTTTTTATCGTATTTAATAAGCTTTCTTAACATCCGAACACCTCCAAAAACAGCTCGTTGAGCGTTTTTCCGGTTTCTTTTCTAACAGCATCGGCATCGCCTGCCATACGGATAACTCCGCCGTAGTCCATAAAAACGAACTGATCGAGAACCGGCTCTATATCGCGGATAAGGTGGGTGGTAATAACTACGGCGGCGTTAGGGTCGTAGTTTTTAAGGATCGTTTTGAGAATATAATCTCTTGCCGCAGGGTCAACGCCGGCAATAGGCTCGTCAAGAAGATAAAGCCTTGCGCGACGGGACATAACCATAATGAGCTGAACCTTTTCCTTCGTACCCTTTGAGAGCGTTTTAAGCCTTGCCGTCTTATTGATATTAAGGTCGGAAAGAAGAGCGTATGCGCGCGCCGAATCAAAGTCCGAATAGAAATCAGAAAAGAATTTTACGAGCTGATCAACGCGCATCCAGGAGGAGAAATAGGTCCTCTCGGGAAGATAGGAAACGATAGCAGCCGTAGCCTCGCTCTGAGGCTGACCGGAAATACGTATCTCTCCTCCGTCGGGTGTAAGAAGCCCTGTTATAAGCTTCATAAGGGTAGACTTACCGCATCCGTTAGGACCGAGAAGTCCGATGATCTTACCCGGCTGAAAATTACAGTTAAAGCCGGAAAGAACCGTCTTACCTTTCTTATACGACTTCGAAAGGTTGACGCATTTAAGAACGGGAGTGGTCATAAAAATCTCCTTTCTGCTAATTATAGTTTACTTTTTGTTAAGAATTTCAATATTTCTTTCTACCGTTTTTCTGCCGCGCCAAGCAAAAGCGCGGGAGGAAAACGCCGCCTTATCAAGCGAGGCGAGGGTGGCGGAGCTCAGCTCCTCTATCCTGTCCTCAAGAAAGAAAGGAATAGGTGTCACCACCCTTTCCCTGTTATAGGGACAGACGGTCTGACACTCGTCACAGCCCCAGGCGGTGTTGTATTTTCGCATAAGCGAGATCTCCCTCTCGGATAGCTCGCCCTTTTTCTGGGTTATCGCGGATAAGCAATCCTCACCCTTACCGCCAAGGATTCCCGTGGGGCAGGCGGATATACATTTTCCGCAGCCTATGCAGGGCTTTATGGCTTTGGGTGCGCTTGCCGAAAGCTGCTCCGGCGGAATATCGGTAAGCATATCTCCGACGAAAACGTAGCTGCCGTATTTTTCATTGAGTATAAGTCCGTTTTTACCCGCGACACCAAGTCCTAAGGCGAGTGCGGCATAGCGCTCGTCTATCGGGCTATGGTCACCGTAGCCCTTGTTTATGCTTCCCGGTACTGCGGAGGAAAGATACTCCGAAAGTCGGGCATTTAATTCTCTTAAATAAACGTGATAATCTCTGCTCGCGGCATAGCGAGAAAGGTTTACCGTCTCACCGCCGTAATACGGCACGAGGTAGACGATAGCAGAGCGCGGAGAGATACCGTCACGCAAAAGAAGCTCGGGAAAGGTACAGCGCACGTCTTCTATCGGTAAAGCACCGAAATATTCTATATTTTCCTTTTCGAAAAATCCTTTAAGATCGATATGCAAGAGCCTCACCTCCCTATTTAAGTATATTATATATTAGTTTTATTTTTCTGTCAAGATATTTCTTGACTTTACTTGCGCGATGGTGTATAATGTAAATGCTTGATCAAAACAAAAAGCACAAAGGAGATATTATGTTCAGTCTTAATAACGGCGGTCTTTTTACCCTTATCTATCCCGATGGGGCGATCATACATAATACCAATCTTTTTTACGCGACGTATTTCGGCTTCGTGCTGCTTATAGTTGCGGTATCCTATCTTCTCGGAAGCATAAATTCCGCTATCATCGTTTCAAGGGTGCTTTATCACGACGATATAAGAAAGCACGGCAGCGGTAACGCGGGTCTTACGAATACCCTGCGCACCTATGGCGGAAGGGCGGCGGGGCTTACCCTGCTCGGTGACGTTTTAAAGACCGTTATTGCGATACTTTTCGCGGCAGTGCTTTTCGGATTTAACTACGTTAAGGGTGTTTCCACCGGTGAGGGATTTTGCTACGTTGCGGGTCTTTTCTCGGTGCTTGGCCACATCTTCCCCATCTACTATAAGTTTAAGGGCGGTAAGGGCGTTCTTTCCACCGCGGCTATGGTGCTTATGCTCGCTCCCGGTGTATTTTTGCTTCTCCTTATCCTCTTCGTGCTTATCGTTTTCATGTCGCGCTACGTATCGCTCGGCTCGATATGCGCGGCGGGACTTTTCCCTATCGTTTTGCACAGCTATTTCCTCGTTATCCTTAAGGCACAGCCCTTTGGTCTTATAACGCTCACGAGCGTGATACTTGCGGTTATGATAATCGTATTCCACAAGGAAAACATCAAGAGGATACAGTCGCGCACCGAGAGAAAGCTTTCCTTCAAGAAAAACGGTGACGCACAATGACGGAAGAGATAAAGGACTTTTTTGCTCTTATAAAAAGCGCCTACGACACGGGTGCGTTAAAAAAGCTGATATTCTCGCGTCCCAAGGCAAGCGAGGTAAAAAAGATCACCGCGAGGCTTACGAAAACGAAGCGCGGTGTTGTTCTCTCGCTTGAATACAATCTCCCCTCGGGCACGGTTTCACAAAGAAATCTCTTAGGCGAGGAGCTGAAGGAGGTTATCCCCGAGCTTATCGGGGAATACGCGCAGGTCAATCTTTTGACTACCCTTGGTGACGCGGAACGAAGGATTTCGTCCTCAGGCAAGGCGGTGGCGCTCGGCGCGGACAAGCTAAGAAAAAGACTGCTCGGCGCTCCCGCGGATTTTGAGATAGCGATAGAGGCTATCGACAAGAAGAAAAATTATATTCTCTCGGGTAGCGAGCCATTTCTTATCAAGCTCGGTATATCCGACAAGGGTGGCAGAGTTCACGACAAAAAGCAGGGTAAATTCAGACAGATAAACCGCTTTCTTGAGTACGTCGAGGGCGTTTATCAAAGCCTGCCCACAGAGGGCGATCTTACCGTTTACGACCTTTGCTGCGGAAAAAGCTATCTCAGCTTTGCGGTATATTATTTCCTCACCGAGCTAAAGGGGCGCAGGGTAAGGATGCTCGGCATCGACCTTAAGCGCGACGTTATAGAATGGTGCGATGATCTTGCGCGCGAGGTTGGCTTTGGCGGAATGAGATTTATCGCGGACGATATAAAAAACGCACCGCGCGACGTTAAGCCGGATATGGTAATTTCCCTGCACGCCTGCGATATTGCAACCGATATCGTTCTTGATGCGGCGGCGGATCTTGGTGCAAAGGTGATTCTTTCCACCCCCTGCTGTCACAGATACGTTAAAAGCAGGATAAATTCGCCCACACTAAGCTTCGTTACGAGGCACGGGCATATTTCGGGAAAGCTTTGCGAGGCGATAACCGATTCGTTAAGAATTTTACGCCTTGAATCGCTCGGATATTCTGCCGATGCGACCGAGCTTACCGACCCCGACGATACACCGAAGAACACTCTTATCCGCGCGATAAAGAGGAATGCATCGAAGAGGGATATGGACGAGAGGCGCGCAGAATACGATGCCGCGCTTAAGCTGCTTTTCGGTGAAAAGAGCGACGAATACCTTAAAGAAATTAAATAAAGGTTTACATTTTGATGATAAAATAGTATATTTCACACAGCACCGATGATACCGAGGCTATCGGAGGCAGGATCGCAAAAGCGCTCGACGGTGCATCCGTTTCGCGCGCGGTAATCGCTATGCGCGGTGAGATGGGAGTCGGAAAGACCGCATTTACGCGCGGATTTCTCTCTGCCCTCGGCGGTGCGGGAGCGAAGAGCCCGACCTACACGGTGGTAAACGAATACCGGGCTAAAAGAAGAGTTTTTCACTTTGATATGTACCGCATTGACGGTGAGGACGACCTGCTTTCCATCGGCTACGACGATTATCTTGACACCGACGGATACGCGATAATCGAGTGGAGCGAGAATATAACCGAATTCTTGCCCGAAAAGAGGATCACGGTGACGATAGACAGGTGCGACGAGAATGAATCGGACAGAAAAATAACCGTCGAGATCGACGGATTTGCGGAGCTTACAGATGATAACGCTTGCATTTGACAGTGTGGCAAAGATAGCCTCGGTCGCGCTATGCGACGGTGAGCGCGTGCTTGCACAGTACAGCATTGACAACGGAATGACGCAGAGTGAATTGCTTTTGCCTATGGCGGAAAGCATCCTTTCCTCGGTCGGACTTTCCTTTTCCGACGTTGGGCTTTACGCCTGCACGACCGGCCCCGGCTCGTTTACCGGAGTCAGAATAGGAGTATCGCTCATAAAGGGTCTTGCCTTTGGCAAGGGTACGCCCTGCGTATCGGTCTCGTCACTCGAATCGCTTGCGGAAAACGCGGCAGGACTTCGCGGTGTTATCGTTCCGGTTATGGACGCGAGACGCTCGCAGGTATACACTGCGATATTTGAGTCGGACGGTGAAAATTTAGTGAGAGCAAGCGAGGATATGGCGCTTCCCTTGATCGAGCTTGCAGAGCTTCTTAAAAGGTACGAGGATAGACCTATCTATCTTACGGGTGACGGGTACGGAGTTGCTATGGCGGCGCTCACCTCGCTCGGTATTGCGCCTTGCAGCACCCCCGAGGGAATACGCCAAGAGAGCGCGGCATCCTGCGCTAAGGTCGCGTACAGAATGTATAAGGACGGCAAGGTCGTTGCCGACACCGAGCTCGCTCCGACCTACCTAAGGCTTCCCCAGGCGGAGCGCGAAAGACTTGAAAGAGAAAAACAAAATAAGTGAGGATATATTTATGAAAAAGATCTACATTGGCGCGGACAGCGCAGGCTTCTATCTTAAGGAGGAGGTCAAGGAATACCTTACCGGCAAGGGCTACGAGGTGGTTGACTGCGGAACCGATTCCGCGGCATCCTGCCACTACCCCGAGTTTGCAAAGAAGGTATGCGAGAGCGTACAGGCAAGCCTCGACACATCTTTCGGCATTCTTATCTGCGGCACGGGCGTTGGTATGTCTATGTGCGCAAACAAGTACGACGGCATAAGAGCTGCTCTTTGCGGTGACACCTACTCTGCAAAGATGACGAGACAGCACAACGATGCGAACGTTCTTTGCATGGGCGCGAGAGTTATAGGCTCCTGCCTTGCTATCGACATTCTCGACAGCTTCCTCTCGAACGAGTTCGAGGGCGGCAGACACGCGATAAGAGTTGGAATGATCGCGGACATTGAGAAATCTCAGAAATAATCTTTTAAATAGGAAAGACTGCAGACGGCTTTTAGGGGATCCCCCCTGCCCTCTGCAGTCTTTTTTATTGCTCGCTTTTTTGAGAGAACTGCTTATATAAAGCCCCACCGCTTGCGGTGCAGGTAAGATGCTCACGGATAAAGGGTAAAATATCGCGCGAAAGACTGCGAGAGAATTCCGAAAGTATTGCTCTTGAGCGCTCGTCGATCTCCTTTTCCTCGATAAGTAGCAGATACGCCCCGCCATCTCCCTGCCATACCTCGCCGTGTGGGTCGCGCTTTGCCGAGATAAGCCTTAACGCAATAAGAAGATCGTCCATGCTCTCAAACCTGAAAATATCAGGCAAAAGAGAGATGGTGGTCACGTTCTCTACCCCAACAACCGCGCGAGAGGCGGAGGTGCTTAAAGAGCCGAGCTTTGTCACGAAGATCTCGCACCCACCGTCACGCGAGGGGTAATACTGTATCAAGACCTTATCCCCCTTTGAGGAAAATCCGACGGCAACCGCCGCATCGTCAAGCACGCGCCAGAACCTGCGTCTTGCCTCGGGGGAGTCGTAATCCGCACCAAGGGTGTTTAGCCCGTAGCGCTTCGCATCCTCGAGCGTCATTATTATTTTCAGCTTTGAATCGTTTATTACGAGATATTCCAACGGCAAAAACCTCTTTTTTTATTACATTATACTATTTATCGGTCGATTTTGCCACCCTCAATTTTTTCACTATTTGGAGAGCTGTGGAAGATACGCGCCGCTTACGGAATAGGCTTCCGGAAGAGGATATTTTTACACTTTTGCGTGATTAGGGGTTGATTTTTTTCCTTTCTTATGTTAGAATATACGGCGGTGAGTTCGAGACCTTCCTCACCGAGCCTTAGGGCGAAAAAACAAAACTAAAGGAGAGAAAAATGAAAAGAGGACAAAAGCGTACCGCGCTTTACATCACAAGAGGGGCGCTCGTCGCGGCAATGTACGTTGCCCTGACCTATCTTACGAGCCTTTTCGGGCTTGACAAGGGGGCTATCCAGTTCCGCCTTTCCGAGGCACTTTGTATTCTTCCCGCGCTTATGCCGGAGGCTATCGCCGGTCTTTATATCGGCTGTCTCGTTGCGAATATCGTAACGGCTTGCGCTCCGTGGGACGTCGTGCTCGGCAGTCTTGCGACGCTTATCGGTGCTGTCGGCGCGTATTTTTTGGGAAAGCTTCCTAAAAAATTCAGCTTTCTTATCCCGATACCTACGGTTATCGCAAACGCACTTATCGTGCCGTTCGTTATAATCTATGCCTACGGTGCAACCGATGCTTACGGATTTATCCTTGCTACGGTAACGCTCGGTGAGGTGGTATGCGCCTTTGCGCTCGGCCTTATGCTCTACCACTCGCTTAAAAACCGCAGGATATTTAAGCTTTAAAATAAAAAAAACAGAACGTGACCGACCGTCGCCGCAAAAAGCCAGGCCAGGAGATCACGTTCTGTTTTTTATTTTATTTTTTTGAAAGATACTCGTCAATTGCGCGCGCGGCGATCTTTCCCGCGCCCATAGCGGAGATTACGGTTGCCGCACCGGTCACGGCATCGCCTCCGGCGAAAACACCGTCCTTGGTGGTAGCACCGTTATCGTTTACGATAATACCGCCCCTTGAATTTACCGAAAGACCGTCGGTGGTATCCTTGATAAGCGGGTTCGGTGACGTGCCTATCGAGATAACGACGGTATCAACGTCAAGCGTGTACTCGCTGTCGGGGATCTCAACGGGTCTGCGTCTTCCGCGCTCATCGGGCTCGCCAAGCTCCATTCTTATACAGCGCATACCGGTAACGAATCCGTTTTTGGGGTCGCGCTTATCGTCGGGATTTTCATATCCGAGGATCTCGGTGGGATTATTGAGAAGCAAAAACTCAACCCCCTCCTCCATCGCGTGCTCAACCTCCTCGCGCCTTGCGGGAAGCTCCTCGAGCGAACGGCGGTAGACGATATATACCTTGTCTGCGCCAAGGCGGAGCGCGGTCCTCGCGGCATCCATCGCAACGTTTCCGCCGCCAACGACGGCAACCCTACCACCCTTCATAATAGGTGTGTCGGGGCTTTCGCGATACGCCTTCATAAGATTGCTTCGGGTGAGGAATTCGTTTGCCGAATATACGCCCTTATACGACTCACCGGGGATTCCCATAAAGTTGGGAAGTCCGGCACCCGAGGCAATATACACCGCCTCGTAGCCCATACCGAAAAGCTCGTCTACGGTAAGAGTCTTTCCTACAATTACGTTGGTAACTATCTCTACACCGAGGGCGGTGAGGTTGTCTATCTCTCTTTGAACTATGCTTTTCGGGAGTCTGAACTCGGGAATACCGTAAACGAGAACTCCGCCCGCGGTATGTAAAGCCTCAAAAACGCTTACCTTATATCCAAGGCGCGCAAGGTCGCCCGCGCAGGTAAGACCCGAGGGACCCGATCCGACGACGGCAACGCGGTGTCCGTTCGTTTCGGGAACGGTGACAGCGCCCGTGGCATGCGCGTTATGGTAATCCGCAACGAAGCGCTCAAGTCTGCCGATGCCGACGGGCTCGCCCTTAATACCGCGAACGCATTTTGACTCGCACTGTGTCTCCTGCGGACAAACTCTGCCGCAGACCGCGGGCAGAGACGAGGACGAGGATATTATCTCGTACGCGCCCTCAAAGTCACATTCCTTGATGCGCGCGATAAACTCGGGGATACGGATATTTACGGGACAGCCCGAAACACAGGGCATATTTTTACAGCCGAGACAGCGAAGCGCCTCGTCAACAGCCATCTCTTCGGTATATCCGAGTGCTACCTCAAGGAAATTCCTTGCGCGTACCTTAGCATCCTGCGAGGGCATGGGATTTTTTTTAGGATTCATATTTGCCATAGCTTAGTCCTCCTTCTTCGAAAGAAGATTGCACGCCGCCTCGTAGGCATGGCACTCAAAATCACGGTACATAGAGCCGCGCGAGATAGCCTCGTCAAAGTCTACCTCGTAGCCGTTAAAGTCGGGGCCGTCAACGCAGGCGAACTTAGTAACGCGCTTGCCGTCAACGTTAAGCGTAAGGCGACAGCCGCCGCACATTCCCGTGCCGTCTATCATAATGGGGTTCATAGAAACGTCGCAGGGGATACCGTAGGGCTTTACTGCCTCAACGACGAATTTCATCATAACGAGAGGTCCTATTGCTATGACCTTATCAAATCTCTTGCCCGAGAGAAGCATCTCGGAAAGGGGCATACAAACGTTACCCTGCCTGCCGTAGGAGCCGTCGTCTGTCACTACGTGAAGAGTGCTCGACGCGGAGGAAAACTCCTCCTCAAGTATGAGAAGATCCTTATTTCTGAATCCTATTACCGAGGTGACCTCGCACCCGAGGGCGGAAAACGCCTCGGCAACAGGGAGAGCTATCGCACAGCCAACTCCGCCGCCAACGATGCAAACGCTCTTTGCTCCGTCCGTTTCGGTGGGCTTGCCGAGAGGTCCCGCAAAATCGCGGATATAGTCGCCCGCAGAAAGCGCGCCGAGCTTCTTCGTCGTAGCGCCGACTATCTGGAAAATTATTCTTACGGTGCCGCCCTCTCTGTCAAAGCCCGCAACGGTAAGGGGTATTCTCTCGCC
>JAFYRZ010000049.1 GCA_017546745.1 Clostridia bacterium | reverse complement strand
ATGAAATGCGGTGTAGGCAAATGCGGCAGATGCAACGTCGGCGCAAAATACGTCTGCAAGGACGGCCCTGTATTTAGATGCGACGAGCTCGAAGAGCTCCCGAGTGAATATTAAAGGAGAAAACAGATGGAAAAGACAGTTAGTATATTTCTTTTCGGTAAAAAGTACGAAGTACCCGAAAACCTTACCATTATGACCGCGATGGAATATGCGGGCTATCAGTTGGTGCGCGGTTGCGGCTGCCGCAACGGTTTTTGCGGTGCTTGCGCAACCATTTACCGCATAAAGGGCGATAAGGAGCTTCACGCCTGCCTCGCCTGCCAGACCAAGGTCGAGGATAATATGTATATCGCGACCTTGCCCTTCTTCCCCCTTGTGAAGGAGGTCTACAACATCAACGAGATCCCCGTAAACGAGACGGTTATGATGCAGCTTTACCCCGAGATCTACGCTTGTATCGGCTGTAACGCATGCACCAAGGCTTGTACCCAGGGTCTTAACGTTATGCAGTACATCGCATACGCACAGCGCGGTGACTTTGAGAAGTGTGCTGAGGAGTCGTTTGACTGCGTAATGTGCGGCGTTTGCTCCTCGAGATGCCCCGCGGGCATCTCCCACCCCCAGGTCGCTATGCTTGCAAGAAGAATCAACGGCAAGTACCTCGCTCCCGGCTGCGGTCACCTCGAGGATCGCGTAAGGGAGATCAAGGACGGCGGCTTTAACGAGCTTATCGAGGCGCTTATGCAGAAGCCCATCGCAGAGATGAAAGAGCTGTATAACAACCGCGATATCGAGAAGTAAGGAGGTATAGCAATGTATTCGGATAATTTTAAGGCTTCCCTTGCCCTCGTTGAGGCGGCAAGAGATAAGAATATTTCACTTGAGCCTACCCGTATGACCGCGGAGCAGAAGGAAAACGTTCTCGCATCCTTCCACCCCGACTATAAGGTAGACGAGTTCGCAACCCTCGCGATCGGCCCCAACAAGGGTGATAAGGTTCCGAAGGAGCTTTGTGAGATCCTTCAGGCGCACAGCCGCATCACGGCGGATTCCGTGTGCCTTGACACTCCCGACTACGAGTGCGACGTTCTCGTTATCGGCGGCGGCGGAGCAGGTGCTTCCTGTGCTATCGAGGCACACGAGGCAGGCGCTGACGTTATGGTCGTTACAAAGCTCCGTATGGGCGACGCTAACACCATGATGGCAGAGGGCGGTATCCAGGCGGCAGATAAGCCTAACGACTCGCCCGCTATCCACTTCGTTGACGCATTCGGCGGCGGACACTTCGCGGCAAAGAGAGAGCTTCTCTCTAAGCTCGTTTGCGATGCTCCCGAGGCTATCAAGTGGCTCTCCGAGCTTGGCGTTGAGTTCGATAAGGAGGCAGACGGTACTATGGTCACCACCCACGGCGGCGGTACCTCCCGTAAGCGTATGCACGCGGCAAAGGACTATTCCGGCGCTGAAATTATGAGAACCCTCCGCGACGAGGTCATGAACCGCAAGATCCCCGTTATTGATTTCACCGCGGCGATCGAGCTTATCCTTGACGATAACGGAAACGCGGCGGGTGCTGTTCTTATGAATATGGAGACGAAGGAGCTTCTCGTTGCAAAGGCAAAGACCGTAGTTATCGCGACGGGCGGTGCGGGCAGAATGCACTACCAGGGCTTCCCGACCTCTAACCACTACGGTGCGACCGCAGATGGACTCGTTCTCGGCTACCGTGCCGGCGCAAAGCTCCTTTATGCAGAGACCCTTCAGTACCACCCCACCGGCGTTGCATTCCCCGAGCAGATCTTCGGCGCGCTCGTTACCGAGAAGGTTCGTTCCCTCGGTGCAAAGCTCGTTAACAAGAACGGCGAGGTATTTATGCATCCGCTTGAGACCCGTGACGTAACCGCGGCAAGCATCATTCGTGAGTGCTCCGAGCGCGATAACGGAATCGATTGCGGTAACGGCAAGGGCGTATGGCTCGACACTCCCATGATCGAGAAGATCGGCGGTGAGGGAACTATCATGAAGAGAATTCCCGCGATGTGGAGAATGTTCGAAAAGTACGGAATTGATATCCGTTACGAGCCCATTCTCGTCTACCCCACGCTTCACTATCAGAATGGCGGTCTTGACATTTCTGACGACTGTATGACAACTAAAGTTGGCAATTTGTTCGTTGCGGGCGAGGCTGTCGGCGGAATTCACGGCAAAAACAGACTTATGGGTAACTCTCTTCTTGACATAATCGTATTCGGCAGAAGTGCCGGAAAGAATGCCGCAAGAGTAGCGAAGGATACCACCGTTGGTAAGCTTTCTCTCGCTCACGTTGAGGCGTTTGAAGAAGAGATCAAGGCGGCTAAGATCGACACCGACGTTGTATCTCCCAAGCTCCTTCCCAACTACACGAATCAGAAGAGCATATAAGGAGAAAGTAATATGAAGCTTTTTGGCGGAGTTATTCCGATCACGGGCATTACCTTCTTTATGTTTGCCCTTTTCGCAATTATTTTAGTCGGCTTTGCGATCGGTCGCATCACCATCAAGGGAATTTCCCTTGGTGACGCCGGCGTATTTATCGTGGCTCTTCTTTTCGGCTGTCTCTTCTGGGGCGCGCTTGATGCACAGCTTCCCGGTTATGCCGAGAAGGCGCTTAAGGTCGTTGAAAGCCTTGGACTTATCCTCTTCGTTACCTCGGTCGGCTTTATTGCAGGCCCTAAGTTCTTCGGTAACTTTAAGAGAAACTTTAAGTCCTACGTCGTTCTTGCGCTCGTCGTTATTCTCGCGGGCGGACTTGCCGCAGTTGGCTGTATCTATTTCGGCAGGGGCGTTATGGGCGAGACCAATCACGAGGAGTTTACCGCTATGATCGTCGGCCTTCTTTCGGGATCCCTTACCTCTACCCCCGCATTCTCCGCGGCAAAGGCTACGGTAGACGCGGCTTACGAGGGCGCGGTTTCGGTAGGTCACGGTATCGCTTACATCTTCGGCGTTATCGGTGTCGTTCTTTTCGTACAGATCATTCCTAAGCTCTCCCACGCAAATATGGACGAGGAGCGCGCAAAGCTCGTCGTTTCCCAAGAGGCGGGCGAGACCAAGGAGAAGAAGGGCTTGAAGAAGCTGCTCGACCTTGACGGACACGGCTTTGCCGCGTTTGCTCTTGCGGCTGTCGTAGGCGTTTTCGTCGGTATGATAAAGATCCCGCTTTCCGCGGACGGTCTTTCCGGCACCTGCTTCTCGCTTACTACGACCGGCGGCTGCCTTCTTACCTCTCTCGTATTCGGCCACTTTGCACACATCGGCCCCGTAAACGTTACCCCCAAGGGATCTACTCTCAAGATCTTCAAGGAGCTCGGACTTATCCTCTTCCTTGTAGGCGCGGGTATTGCGGGCGGTGCAGAGTTCGTTGAGCTCTTTAAGTTCAGCTACTTCGTATACGGAATGGTTATGACCGTAGTTCCTATGATCGTAGGCTTTATATTTGCAAAATACGTCCTTAAGCTCAGCCTTCTTAACAACCTTGGCTCGCTTACCGGCGCTATGACAAGCACTCCCGCACTCGGTACTCTTATCGGTGTTTCGGGGACCGATGACGTTGCATCGGCGTATGCGGCAACCTATCCCATCGCGCTTATCGCGGT
>JAFYRZ010000048.1 GCA_017546745.1 Clostridia bacterium | reverse complement strand
TTTCTCGTTTAATCTCTTTTTTTCTCTCGTTTCCTGATGTGTGAATTTAAAAATATTTTTTCAAAAGTGCGAAAAATGCTCGATTTTTTGTCAACTTGCACAAAAATCGCCCCTCGTTTTTGTTTATTACGACGAACGTCTTAATGGGCTCGCTTAATAAAAAAGGGAAGAGGAAACCCCTTCCCGTATTGCTATATCTGCTTATGCACGCTCTTATACTCGTCGTAATAACGGTAGTAAGGACACGCCTTCGTGTTGTTTCCGAGGAAGTTCACCATCTCGTCCTCGTCGAGTGAGAGGGTACAGGAATACGAATCGGTCAGCTCGTCATATTCGTAGTATTCACAGCTCTCGCAGCTTGCCGCGTGCTTATATCCGTATTTAGAAAAATCCATAAAAGCCTCCTTTTATATAACGGTGCTGTCAATTATAAGCTCGCGGTTGACCCTTTTTATGCCGTAAGCACACTCGAGCGCCATAAAAAACACCCTCTCACCGTCAATTCCGATACAGTCGTCAACCCCATCGAAAAACGCGATAGCCCCGGAGTGAAAGGTCGAGGTGGTAACGACAATACCGCGTGTGCCCCGCCTTGCATATACCGCACCGTAAAATCCGCGCACGTCGCGCTCGTTTATAACAGCGTTGCGGTTTTTCGTCTGCACCATCACCGTTTCCTTAAAGCCTAATCTATCGGTCGTAACGCAAACACCGTCAATTCCACCGTCGTCAGAGCCGCCCTCAACACGGCACTCCGTAACGGTAAGCCCCTGCTTCTTCAGATACTTTTCGAGAAGTGACATAAAATAATGCTCGAAAAACTCACCGCCGAGATAGTGTAGCCTTGAGAGAAATTCCGCCTTAAGTGCCGCGATCGCGTTTACGTCGTCGGCTCTCGCCATAGTGCGAGTGGATAGGGAATAACGGGTGCCGTCAAAGGAGAGTATACCGATATTACAAAGCTTCTTCAAAATTCTCGGCACAAGCTCGTTTATCATCCCGTCGTCACGCAACGTCCTCGTTTTGCCCGTTTCAAATATTACCGTCAGCGCACGGCTGATATCTCCCTTTTTCATTGGCGAATTCGTGATAAGCGCAATTATCTCGCGCTCAACTCGCTCCGCCTTGATAGCGGTCGGCTTTTTATATTTAAGACGGTATAGGCCGTCGTCACCGACGGTGATTATCCCGTCGTCAAGCATCTCGCTTATTACCGCGCCAACTCGCGCGCGAAGCCGTGCCTTGTCTTTTTCCTCAGAGGTGGCGGCTATTTCGTAAAAGCGCGTTATGATATCCGCCCTTTTCATAGGAGTGGCGTCAAGCATATTTACAAGGTCTGTATATATTCTTTTGTGAATGCTTTTAGGTAACATAAAACGTCCCTCCTTTTCTATCATTATATCATATATATTTTATAAAATCAATCCTTAAAATAAAAAAGCACCGCAGGGAGATCCCCGCGGTGCATAGGTCTTAAACAGCAAACTGACTGTTATAAAGGTTATAGTAGAAGCCGCCTTTTTTGAGAAGCTCCTCGTGTGAGCCTATCTCAACGATATGGCCCGCGTTCATAACGATGATCTTGTCAGCCTCTCTGATGGTTGAGAGCCTGTGCGCTACGATAAAGCTCGTGCGACCCTGCATCATTTTGTTGAACGCGCGCTGTATGCGCATTTCGGTTCTCGTGTCGATTGATGAGGTTGCCTCGTCAAGGATAAGCATAGGGGGCAGGGTGAGCATTACTCGCGCGATGCAAAGCAGCTGCTTCTGACCCTGCGAAAGACCGTCGCCGCCCTCACCGATGACCGTGTTATAGCCGTCTTTAAGTCTTGTGATAAAGCCGTGCGCGTGCGCCGCCCGTGCCGCAAGCTCGATCTCCTCGTCGGTAGCGTCAGGCCTGCCGTAGGCGATATTGTCCTTGACGGTACCGCTCATAAGCCAGGTGTCCTGAAGCACCATACCGAAGTTCCTTCTTAAGCTTCTTCGCTTGATATCCTTTACGCTCCTGCCGTCGATCGCGATAGTGCCGCCGCACACGTCGTAAAAGCGCATAAGGAGGTTTATGACCGTAGTCTTACCGCATCCGGTAGGACCGACGATAGCGATCCTCTCGCCTGCCTTTGCCTCGATAGAGAAGCCGTCGATGAGCGGCTTTTCGGGAACGTAAGAGAAGGAAACGTCGGTAAGGGTAACGTTACCGACAGCAGAAATCTCACTCGCCCCCTCGCTGTCGGCGGGGACCTCCTTTTCGTCAAGGATCTCAAACACCCTCGCGCAGGAGGCAAGCGCATCCTGAAACTCGGCAAAAATTCCCGATATCTCGTTAAAGGGCTTGGTATACTGGTTAGAGTAGGAAAGGATACAGGAGAACTGTCCGACGGTAAAGGGGATAGAGCCGCCTGCGGTTAAAACCGCGGTTAGACCTCCAACGAGAGCAACCGCAGCGTATACGATGTTGTTGATAAATCTCGTCGTCGGATTGGTTAGAGAAGAGAAGAAAATCGCGTTTAATGTGCTTTTTTGCAAACGAGAGTTTACATTATCGAAGCGCTTGGACGCTCTGTCAGCATAACCGAAAGCAAGAACGACCTTTTGGTTGCCTATCATTTCGTTGATAAGCGCGGTAGCCTCGCCCTCGTTTTCGGAGCGGAGCTTAAACATCTTGTAGGTTCTCGAGCCGATAAATCTTGCGATAAGAATAGACATCGGAGTTAATAACACAACGACGAGCGCGATCTTCCAGTCTATGTATATCATAAAGAATAGCGTGCCGAGAATTGTAAGAACACCGGTAAATACCTGGGTAAATCCAAGCAAAAGTCCCTCTGCAAATCTGTCGGTATCGTTTATAACTCTGTTTACGATATCACCGTGCGCCTTTGTGTCGATATAGGAAAGGGGCAGACGCTCCATTTTGCAAAACGCGTCGTTTCGCATATCCCTAACTACCTGGTAGGCGATACGGTTATTGACCGTGCTCATTATCCACTGCGCGAGGGCTGTTATAAGGATAAGAAGTGCCGAGAGCGAGAGCTTTCCGAGAATTCCCGAAAGATCGACCTCGCCCTTACCTACGATAAGGTCGATAGCGTCACCGATAAGGATAGGGACGTAAAGGGTGAGCGCCACAGTTATCACCGCCATTAGAACGGTCAGGGGTAAAAGGTATTTGTATTTTCCGATATAGCCGAGGGCGCGCTTTAAGGTTTTAAGCTTCATATTGCACCCTCCTTTTTAAACTGAGAGTCGTAGATCTCACGATAAACCTCACAGCTCGAAAGAAGCTCGTCGTGCGTGCCGATGCCGACCGCAACACCCTCGTCGAGAACGACGATCTTATCCGCGTGCATTATGGTAGAGGCTCTTTGGGAAACTATTACGACGGTCGTGTCGCCAACCTCCTCGCGGATAGCCTTACGCAAAGCAGCGTCGGTCGCAAAGTCGAGGGCTGATGCGGAATCGTCGAGTATAAGTATCCTCGGCTTTTTCACGAGGGCTCGCGCGATGGTAAGCCTCTGCTTTTGTCCGCCCGAGAGATTTCTGCCGTCCTGCTCGATAATTGCGTCAAGGCCGCCCTTGTCCGAAACAACGCCGTCTGCCTGCGCAATTTTAAGCGCCTCGTTTATCTCCGCGTCGGTCGCATTCTCGTTTGCAACGCGCATATTGTCGCGTACCGTTCCCTTGAAGAGAACCGCGCGCTGGGGAACTATACCGACGATAGACTGTATACCCGCCTTTGAGTATTCGGAAATATCCTTACCGAAGAGCGAAACCTTGCCCTCCGTCGGGCGGTAGAAGCCGGGGATCATATTAACGAGCGTGGTCTTACCCGAGCCCGTGCCTCCGATAATGCCGAGCGTCTGTCCTCGCCTTACCTCGAATGAGATATCAGAGATGGAGTTACCGCCTGCGTTAACGTAGCGCATAGAAGCGGAGCTTAAGCTTATTGCAACCTCGTTATCGTCGGCAAGGTCGCACTCGCCGTAGCTGACACTCGGCTTCATATCGAAAATATCCGAGATTCTGCCCGCGGATGCAACCGCCTTTGCGATAGTGACTATAAGGTTCGCGAGCTTTATAAGCTCGATAAGTATTTGTGACATATAGTTGTAGAGCGCAACCACCTCGCCCTGGGTGAGGTCACCCGCATTTACCTCGATTGCACCGAGGTAGATAAGCACGAGTATTGCAACGTTTATTACAACGTAGGTCAAGGGATTTAAGAGTGCAGAAACGTAGCCGACCCTCTTTTGTACTGTAGTGAGGATATCGTTCTCGCGCTTAAACGCGTCGATCTCGTATTCCTCCTTGCCAAAGGCTCTTACCACCCTCGCGCCGGAAAGGTTTTCCCTCGTCTTTAAAAGCACCCGGTCCGTAGATACCTGCACTCTTTTATACATAGGAACCGTGATAAACATAATTCCGTATATGATTAAGGAAAGCACGGGAATAACTCCAACGAAGGTCAATGCCGAGGTCGTGTCTATCGTAAACGCCATTATCATAGCGCCGAAAACAACGAAGGGCGATCTTAAAAGCAAGCGCAAAGCAAGGTTAAGACCCGACTGCACCTTTGCGGTGTCCTGCGTCATTCTCGTTATCATGGTAGACGTGCCGATTTTATCCACGTCGGAATAGGAAAGTGTTCCGAGATGTGAGAAAAGCGATCCGCGTACCCGCGTTGCAAATCCGACAGATGCCTTTGCGGCAAAGTACTGCGCCGTGATAGAAAATGCAAGTCCAACCGCACCGATAAGCGCAAGAAGTAAACACATCTTTACAATATACGGCTTATCTCCGGTTGCAATACCGTTATCTATCACCGCGGCTATGATAAGGGGGACTATAAGCTCGAGCGTTGCCTCGCAAAGCTTAAAGAGCGGGCCGAGTATCGATTCCGTTAAGTACCCCTTTAAATATTTAGCTAATTTTTTCAATTTATGCTCCTTGCCAAATGCCCGAAGCGGTAATGCTTCGGGCATAGATTTAGGGAAAATTCAATTAGTGCTTCTTGGTGGCGATCTCCATAACCACCTTAGCGATAAACTCGTCAACGGTGAACTTACCGCCCTCGCCCTCAGTACGGGCACGTACGGTAACCGAGTCGAAGCTCTTCTCGTCCTCGCCAACTACGATCATATAAGGAGTCTTTGCAAGCTGAGCCTCTCTGATCCTGTAGCCGAGCTTCTCGTTTCTGTCGTCAAGCTCTGCGCGGATTCCCGCAGCCTTCATTCTCTTAACTACCTCAGCGCCGTACTCTGCAAAGTCTGCAACTACGGGGATAACGGTAACCTGCGTGGGTGCGAGCCATACGGGGAGCGCACCTGCATACTTTTCAAGGATAAGCGCGAGAGTTCTCTCGTAGCAGCCAAGAGAGGTTCTGTGAATGATATAAGGAGTCTTCTGCGTGTTGTCGCTGTCGGTGTATTCCATACCGAACTTCTTCGCAAGAAGCATATCTACCTGAATGGTAACGATGGTGTCCTCCTTACCGAAAACGTTCTTGCACTGAATGTCGAGCTTCGGGCCGTAGAAAGCAGCCTCGTCGATACCGATAACGTAGTTGTCATGTCCAAGATACGTGTCAAGAAGCTCGCCCATTATAGCCTGAGCCTCATTCCACTGCTCGGGAGTGCCCTCATACTTGTCGGTACGCTTGGGATCCCACTGCGAGAAGCGGAAGGTGCAGTTATCCAGCATACCGACGGTATCGAGGCAGTATTTCGCAAGCTCCAGACAGCCGCGGAACTCCTCCTGCAACTG
>JAFYRZ010000047.1 GCA_017546745.1 Clostridia bacterium | reverse complement strand
CTGTACGACATATGCCTTCATCAAGCTTTCTAAAACGGTATCTTTGTTTTCTCCTGTAAGTTGTAACGCCATATCAAAGCGTTTGGATAAATCCTCGTTAATTTCAAAAGTAAGTTTCATTTCGATCACCTCCAATAACAGCATAGCACAATAAAATTAGTTTGTCAACACTAATTTACTAAAAGACTAAAATATTTTTTAAACCCACCAAGAACTTAGTTCAAGGTGGGTTAGTAATTTACTATTGAATTGAATTTTAAAAACTGTCCTTAAGAGTACAGATCTTTACTCCTGCTTTTTTGTTTGTTCTGTGAACAAACAAAAGTGAAGAGTGAAAAGTGAAAAGTGAAGAGTGAAAGCAGCGGACACGCTACGTTTCAACAACGCGCAGGACGACGGCGGTCATATCGTCGCGCGCCGCGGTGCGGCGCTTTGCGGTGTCGATTATGGAGTTGGCGAGAGCCTTGAGGTCGCGCCCGTCCGAGCGAGAGAGAAGGTCGAGAAGCCAGGGCGCATCGTCCGCCGTCGGGTTCACCCCGTCCGAGAGCATAACGATAATATCCCCCTCGCGTATCTCGACGGCAACTCGCTCGGCATCGGGCGAGGGTAGAATTCCGATAGGCGCTGTGCGAGAGCGGATGCGAAAGATCGACGAGTCGCGCTTTACGTAGGAGACGGCCGCGCCACACTTGATAAAAGCCGCCTCGCCACACATCGCGTCGAGCTCAAAAATGTCAACGGTTGCTGAGATTTCGCTACCCCGTGCGAGGATAATGCTGTTTATAAGGCGCAAAACGTGCGAGGGCGCGACCCCTGCTCTGACGAGCGACGAGATAACCCCCGACACCAACGACGACACCTCTCCGGCAGACTCGCCCGTGCCCATTCCGTCCGAGATCATAGCGTAAAGCCTGCCGTCGGATGCCTCGGCAAAGGCGAAAACGTCCCCCGAGATATCTCCCTCGTGAGAGTAGGAGCTTGTCGCATGCTCGAGCGCAAGCCTTGGACGTGCCGAGCATTCCATAAGCGCGGCGCTATCCCGCCTGTAATACTCCTGTGAGCCGAGGGGGCGCAACAAAATTTCCTCAAGCGACCTTTTGATGGCGGGGTCGGTGATTAGCGTGCCGGTAGGGTCGACCCCTGCGATTATCAGGTGCTTTTTTCTGTCACCGAGGGCGCAAACTGCGCCGCCGTCAAGCCCTGCTTTGGTCAATACCTCGGTAAGCTTCTCCTCGTCCCTACGGTCAACTCCACGCTCTGTCTCGTCCTCCTCGAGAGCCGATCTTAGCATTGTCGAGGCGCAGGAAAGAGCCTCGGAAAAAAGCGATCCCGACCGGCGCTTCTCGCTCACCGCTCGTTCTGCAAGCATAAGCCGCTGTGACAGGTCTAAAACGCAGGGCATATCACCGAAAAGCTCCGCAATTTCCTTGCCGCGGCTCGCGCATCCATCTCTTGCCATCTGCTCCGAGAGAGCCTCTACCTCCTCCTCGGCAACCTCCTTGCCGACAAGCACTGCGGCATATTTAAGCTCTCTTGCGAAAGCCTCGGAAAGCGCCCGCCGAAGCTCCTCCTCGCTCTCGCGGTGGGAGCTTATGACCCTTGCCGCCTCGGTGAGCGCGCTGTCGAGCGCCTCGGCTTTTCCGCGGTAGCGCGATTGATACGCAAGCGCCATCGTGCCGACCATATCCTTGACCGATGCCTGTGACACCGCACCGTCGTGGGCTGCCTCGGGGCTTGAAATTTTAAGAAGCGGATAACAAAGCGCCGCGCCGATAACGTACTCGGGAAAGACCGAAAGAAATCCCGAAAGCCCCTCGGCAAGTCCCGAAAAGAGTGAGAGCGCAGCCACTCCGCCAAGTAGCGCGTAGGGCAGTCCGATGCTGAAAAGCGCACCCGATGCAAGCGCAGAAAGGGCGAATGCCGCCGCGCTTACGACCGAGAGAGGAAGCGCCGCGGCAAATGCTATCGCAGAGCCGATAAGTGCACCCGCACGGCGGGATATCACGAGCGATGAGGTCGCGGCGAATATGTAGGAAAGAGAGATCCCGAAAAGCTCAAAGGGCTTTAGTGAAAGCGAGATAAAGAATGCGGTTATAAGAATTGCCGAGAAGAAGGCTATGCGTCGCACGCGCTCTCCCTCGTCTCTGCCGCGAAGGCTGATTATCTGCCGCAGTCTTTTTGCCGTGTCATCGAGGGTGAAGCCGCTCTCAAAGAGGGTCACGAAAACGAACGAGCAAACGGGTGTTACGAATATCATAAAGACCGAGTAAAGTATCTCCGCCTTGCCGAAGCCGAGAAGCAGGATCTTATACACCGAGAGTATAAAGCCGCCGATGACCGACACCGAAAGCCTGAGAAGCGTTCCCTCCTTTAGACGAAAAGACCTTGTGAGCGGTCTTTGCGACCCGCCCGAGATAGCAAGGCGCAAAAAGAGCGAGATCGCAAGCACCAAGGAAAGCACCACCCCCTCGCGCCCGAGAGAAAGCGAGCCGATAACAGCCCCCGCAAGAGCCGAAAAGAGGTGGGTCGGGAGCGCGGAAATCAAGGCAAGCGCCAACGGGCGCGCCCCGAAAAGCGTGTGACATCTTGCGAAAAGAAAGGAAACGAGCATAAAAACCGCATCGGTAATAAGCGCGCGGCCGCGCTCGCTGAGCCGCCCCTCCGAGCGTAAATCTTCCTTTGTAATATCCATATTTAAACCTCCGTTTTTTATACTATTATATCCTATCTTAAATGGTGCTTGCCGTCGATATTCGCCGTCGAGATGCCGCAAAGCGGGAGGCTTTCTGATAAAAATAAAAGAAAATGCCAACAAAAGGTGGCATTTTCTTTAAACTTGCGTATTATTTATGGAATATTTCCTTAATTCTTAAGAGAGTGGATGGGTGCGGGAATTCTACCGCCGCGCATTATAAAGTCACGGCAGGACTCTCCGCGGAGCGGAATGATCGGCGCATATCCGAGAAGTCCGCCAAACTCGGCAACCTGGCCGACGCCCTTTCCAACGACGGGGATAACCCTTACCGCCGTGGTCTTGGTGTTAACAACGCCTATTGCGATCTCGTCTGCGATAATGCCGGAGATCGTCGTCGCGTCGGTATCGCCGGGGATAGCGATCATATCAAGGCCGACCGAGCATACCGCCGTCATCGCCTCAAGCTTCTCGATAGAAAGCTCACCACGAGCAACCGCGTCTATCATACCTCTGTCCTCGGACACGGGAATGAATGCGCCGGAAAGACCGCCAACGTGGCTCGACGCCATAACGCCACCCTTCTTAACCGCGTCGTTAAGAAGCGCAAGAGCCGCGGTAGTGCCGTGCATACCGGTCACCGAAAGACCCATATTTTCAAGTATCTCCGCAACCGAATCTCCTGCCGCAGGGGTAGGAGCAAGCGAGAGGTCAACGATACCGTAGGGCACGCCAAGCTCACGCGATGCCTCGGATGCGATAAGCTGACCGACCCTCGTAATCTTGAAGGCGATCTTCTTTATCGTGTCTGCGAGGGTGGAGAAATCGCAGTTTCCCGCCGCCTTGATAGCCGCCGCAACGACACCCGGACCGCTGACACCGACGTTGATGACCGTGTCCGGCTCACCTATGCCGTGCATAGCGCCCGCCATAAAGGGGTTATCCTCGGGAATGTTTGCGAAAACCACGAGCTTCGCACAGCCGATAGAGTCGTGGTCGCGCGTGAGGTAGGCGGTTTCCTTGATGATCTCGCCCATTCTCCTTACCGCGTCCATATTTATGCCCGCCTTGGTGGAGGCAACGTTTACGGACGAGCAGACCTTGGTCGTTTCGCAAAGCGCCTCGGGGATAGATTCGATAAGGTTCGCAGCGCCGACGGTCGCACCCTTTTGAACGAGGGCGGAATAGCCGCCGACAAAGTTTACGCCAAGCTCACACGCGGCTCTCTCAAGCACGTGGGCAAGCCTTACGAAGCCGTCGGGAGAAAGTCCCGCGCCAACGAGCGAGATGGGGGTGACCGAGATGCGCTTGTTTACGATCGGAATTCCGTATTTTCTTTCAAGACCCTGACATACCTCGACAAGCCTTTTTGCCGAGCGGGTGATCTTGTCGTAGATCTTACATTCAAGCCTTGCGGGATCGTCGCTTATGCAGTCGAAAAGCGAGATGCCCATGGTTACCGTTCTGATATCGAGGTTTTCCTCGCTTATCATTTTTACTGTTTCAAGAATGTCGTTGGTGTTAAGCATCAGATCTTGTGCATGGTGTTGAAGATATCCTCGTGCATAACGCGCACGTCAACACCGTACTCCTCTCCGGTTTTCTTCATATTATCAGAGAAGGTGGAAAAATCAACCTTCATACCGTCAAGCTCGACGAGCATGATCATTGCAAAATATTCCTTCATTACGGTCTGGCTGATATCGATGATGTTTATGCCGTACTTAGAGCATTCCGCGCTTGCCATCGAGATGATTCCGACCCTGTCCTTTCCCGTTACGGTAATAACAGCCTTCATTTTTGTTCTCCTTTCGTGGCGGCTCCTGCCGCAAATCCTGATTACCCTATATTTTAGCACATATTTTTTTATTTGGCAAGACTTAAGGTTGAAATTCGCGCGTAATTATGTTAAAATAATATAAAAATCTTTTTCGGAGGCGTATTATGGCTGACGGTATTATAATAATTGATAAGCCCGAGGGGGTAAGCTCGTTTTCTGCCGTCGCAAGGATAAGGCGGCTCTTTGGTGAGAGAAAGGTCGGGCACACCGGCACGCTTGACCCGCTTGCTACGGGTGTTTTGCCTATCCTCGTCGGCAGGGCGGTAAAGGCAAGCGACTATCTTCTCACCTCCGATAAGCATTATATTGCAACCTTAAAGCTTGGAATTGCGACCGACACCGAGGATATAACCGGAACGGTTATAAGCCGCTCGGAGGATATCCCCACTGAGGCGCAGGTAAGAGAGGCGGTAGCCAAATTTATCGGCAGCTACGAGCAGACACCGCCTATGTACTCGGCTATCAAGGTCGGGGGCAAAAAGCTCTACGAGCTTGCAAGAGAGGGCAAGACTATCGAGCGCGAGGCGAGGACGGTCACTATCGAGAATATCCTCGTTGAGAGGATTTTTGATGACGAATACACCCTTGACGTTACCTGCTCAAAGGGCACTTATATAAGAACGCTTTGTAGTGATATAGGCGCGGCGCTCGGCTGCTTTGGCACTATGAAGACCCTCCGCCGCAAAGAGGCGGCAGGCTTTACGCTTTCCGACGCGATACCGCTTGACGCACTTGAAAATATGAGTGAGGAGGAGAGAAAAAGCCGACTTCTTCCCACCGAGGTGATATTTGAAAAATACCGCGCGGTACACCTGCCCGACTTCTTTTCCCGCCTTGCCCACTCGGGTCTTGAGATTTATCTTAAGAAGATATCCGAGGGGGGCGAGATAGGCGAGAGGGTAAGAATGTGCGATAAGGGTGGCTTCTTTGCTCTTGGCGAGATACGCGAGTTTGAGGACGGGCTTGCAATAAAGCCTATCAAGCAATTTTAGTTTTTTGGTGAAAAATATGGCAGAAATGACAACAACTGTTGACAAAAAGCAGAAAACAGGCGAGAGAAAATGGACCGAGGCGCAAAGAAGCGCGATAGACGTGCGCGACAAGACCCTTCTCGTTTCTGCGGCGGCGGGGTCGGGTAAGACCGCGGTCCTGACCGAAAGGATAGTTAAGACCGTAACGGATAAGGATGACCCGGTCGGCATCGACCGCCTGCTTATAGTTACGTTTACGACAGCGGCGGCGGCAGAAATGCGCGAGAGGATAAGCGCGGTGGTAAAGCGCGAGAGCGCACTTCACCCCGAGGACGCGCACCTTTCAAGGCAGGTGCTTCTTTTGCCGAGCGCGAGGATAAGAACGATAGACTCGTTTTGTAACGATGTTTTGCGCACCTGTACCGACAAGGTCGGCATAAGCCCGTCTTACAGGATCGGAGATGATGCCGAGCTCGATCTTATCGGGCGAGAGGTGATTCTCGGTCTTATCGGTGCGATACTCGACGGTGACGGCACGGAGGAAATCTCCTCCTCGGAGCTTGAGGCGCTTACCGATTGCCTTTTGCCCACTAAAAGAATAGACAAGCTTGCGGACGTTTTCCTTAAGCTCTACCACGATTTTTCATCTACGGAGGGCGGCGTAGGAACGCTTTACGACCTTTGCCGCG
>JAFYRZ010000046.1 GCA_017546745.1 Clostridia bacterium | reverse complement strand
GTAAAAATTATAAAACCGTACTAAATAAGCGCAAAAACATATAAAAAGCGATAAGTCAAGCGCAAAAAAGCAAAACGATACTTAAAGCACCAAAACAACACTAAAGTACTAAGACAACACTTAAAGTGCCTAAACACATAAGGTACCAAAAAGCTTAAAGAACCAAAACAACACTTAAAGTGTCAAAACAACGGTCGTGAAGCGCATCTAGGCAAGAGTGAATAATCCGAACTCGTTTTTTAGATGCAAATTTCGCGTATTGCTTCGTTAAAAATTCTTATAATATCCGCATATTATCTCAAATTTTTGCCTTGCACTCCACAAAATTTGCTATCTCCAAAATTCGAAGAACTCTCAAGCCTTAATTTTTAGTTGATTTTGGTGCTTGGCGCTCGCCGCCAAGTGCGGACTTTGCAAGAGCGATAAGTGCCGAAAGCTCTGAAAATTCAGGCTTTAGAGCGGGTTCGGATTATTCACTCTTGCCTATGATACAAAGTCAACGTAGTCGTCCGCCACGCCAACGACGGTTAATGTGACATCGTTCGGCAGGCATATTACGACCTGTCCGACGTGCTTAAGCTTGCCCGTATTTTCGCAGGTGTGGTCGGGACAGTCGGAATAGCTCATAAAAGCAACTCCGTCCTTGATCGTAAGCTCGTTCGTGCCGCCGTTCAGCGAATAAACGCCGTCCTCGGAAAGCGAATATTTTCCGATAACCTCACCGCCCTGCGTAACCTCAACAAACGCGCCCTCTTTTTTCGTAAGCTCAAGGAAGAGAAGAAACAGGAGCGCAAAAACGAGAAGCGCGGATATAACGATAATATCGCTTTTATATCTTCTAAAAACGCTTATCTTTTCGTCCATTTTATCTCTCCCTTCGCGTTTATTGTTTGAAAAAAAGCGGAAAAGCCGAAAATGCTTTTCCGCTTTTGCCCTGTCGGGCGCATCCGTGCCGTTCATATCACGGAAAATCGCGGATAATAGCTTTTTTAGAAAAACTTAGAAATGCGCGCCGCAGATAAAGTTGCCAAGATGGATACAATGCACGGGGCAAACCTCCGCACAAGCACCGCAACCGGTACAAAGCTCGTAGTCGATAGTAGCGAGATTGTCCTTTACGGTAATAGCACCGTGGGGACAGGTCTTCTGACACTTCATACAGCCGATACAGCCGTTAGAGCAGGCGGCGCGGGTCTTTGCGCCCTTATCGTGGTTAGAGCATTTTACAACGACTCTTGACGTGTCGTTGATAAGGTGTATAATTCCGTTGGGACAGGTGCGCGCGCAGATGCCGCAGCCGATACACTTGGTAGACTCGACCCTTGCTACGCCGCCGTCCATAGAAATAGCACCGTAGGGGCAGGCGGCGGCACAGTCGCCACAGCCAAGGCAGGCGTAGGAGCATACCTTCTCGCCTGAATAGAAAAGGTTTTTGATACGGCAGCTGTTATAGCCGCTGTACTCGTACTTGGTCTTTGCCGCGTCACACGTGCCGTTGCAGGCAACGTAGGCAACCTTCTCAACGACGTCCTTAGCCTCAACGCCAAGGATCTCGGCAATTCCGCAAGCAGTGCCGTCACCGCCGGGAACGCAAAGGTTAGTTTCGGTAGCAGTGCCCTCGGCAAGCGCCTTTGCATATCCGTCACAGCCCGAGTAGCCGCAAGCGCCGCAGTTAGCGCCGGGAAGACAGTCGCGGATAGCGAGGACGGTCGCATCCTCCTTGATGGAGAAATACTTGTCAGCTAAAAGAAGAAGCACGTCACACACGACAGAAACGCCAAGGAAGATACCAACTGCAATAAGAATATTTATCACGGTAGCACCTCCTTATACTATGCCCGCAAAGCCTGCGAACGACATAGCAACGATCGCCGCGGCGATGAGGGTGATAGGAACTCCGCGGAAGGGCTTAGGCGCGGGGCAGTTCTCGATTCTTAAGCGTACGCCCGCAAAGAGGATCATAGCAAGAAGAAATCCAAGGCCAACGCCAAGCGATGCCGTCATAGAGGTGATAAAGTCGCGACCCTTTGAGATGTTCTCGTTTGCGATGCCGAGAACCGCGCAGTTCGTGGTGATAAGAGGAAGATAAACACCGAGCGACTTATAAAGCGGGGGGAGAAACTTCTTTAAAACTATCTCAACGAACTGAACGAGGGTTGCGATAACGAGAATGAATACGAGGGTCTGAAGATAAACGAGGTCAAAGCTCTTAAGAAGGTAGTTGTAGATAGGCCAGGTTGCCGCGGTAGCGCAAAGCATAACGAATATGACCGCAACGCCCATACCCGCCGCCTGCTGGAACTTTTTAGAAACTCCGAGGAAGGGGCAGATACCTGTCGTCTTTGCGAGTATATAGTTGTTAGTCAAAATACCCGCCAAAAGCACGTTGAGTAATGTTGCGAGGGCTTCAGGCATTTTCGTTTACCTCCTTTTCTTCGGTTTTTTCTGCATTATCAATAGCCTCTGCGGTGATTTCTACGGTATCGGAGCAGGAGGTTCTGTTACAGAAGGCGCTCGAGGGACAGTCGGCACAGGAGAAGGACTTCTTCTTAACTCCGCCGCGCTTCTCGGTGAGCTTGTTCATAATAGCGATAAGAATACCGTAAACGAGGAAGCCGCCGGTCGCCTCCGTGAGGATCGGGATCTTAAGCTCGTTAAGAACGGGAATTACGATAGGCTGAATGCCGTAGTCCTGCATACCGGAAAGTATCGTTCCCGCACCGAGAGTTTCGCGGATAAGCGCCATAAGAAGAAGCGCCACGAGGAAGCCGATACCCATACCAAGTCCGTCAAGCGCAGAGTCGCCGACGGTGTTCTTTCTTGCGAACATCTCGGCTCTTCCAAGCACGATACAGTTAACGACGATCAGGGCAAGCCAGTCGCCAAGAACGGTATACACAGGGAAAAGGAATGCCTCAAGAAGCATCTTTACCGCAGTAACGAATGCCGCGATAACGACGATATAGCAGGGGATTCTGACAATGTCGGGGATAACCTTTCTGAGAAGAGAGATAACCACGTTAGAACAGATAAGAACGACCATTGCCGCAAGACCCATAGACGCCGCCTGGAATACCGAGGTCGTCGTTGCGAGGGTGGGGCAGGTGCC
>JAFYRZ010000045.1 GCA_017546745.1 Clostridia bacterium | reverse complement strand
TACATAACAGTTTGTGAACGTAGAGCTTCCGGTACCAACCTTAAATCCGGTTTCAAAATTATCGGAATAGCAAACGTCAAACCATGAGCCGCCTTCAACGTAAAATCCTACGCTTCCGCTATAAAGGCTCATATCACCGATAAGCGGATGAATGTCGCGGAAGAAGTTTCCGCCCGCCTTGGCATAAACACCGATCTGTACTCCGGTAATACGCATATTTTGGAAGGTGTTATCATATCCCTCGACAAGAAGTCCGATAGAATTTTTTCTGGAATTACCGACGATATTTACGTTACAGATATCAGCATCCGAGGATCCGCTGTTTGCTCCGTATTTTATATGAAGACCGACAACAGTATTCTTTATTGAAACGTTTTCTATTCGCGTTTCTCTGCCGCTGTCAACGGAAACTCCGTTTGCTCTTCCGTTGCCGTTTATTATACCGCCCTCAAGAAAATAGTTGCTTCCGGGCTTATATACCGTATTATAAGGGTTTCTTGCACCAAGCATTATAACGGCATCGGTGCTTCCCCCGCTCCAGCTTGACGTAGCCTTGATCTCAGCGTAATTTGACAGCCAGAGAGATACGCTCTCATCGTATTTAGCAGAGGTTTTGATCGGCTTTGATACAAGATACTCACCGTCCGGGAAGAAAAGCGTTGTGTTAGGGTTAGCATCGATAACGCTCTGTATCTTATCCGCAAGGTCCTCTCCCGTATCGGGAACTATGCCAAGCGTAACTACCGAGGTGACACCTGCGGGATAACCGGAAGCGGATATACCAAGATCGGTAGTACCGACCCACCAGTTTCCGTTTTTGCCTACGTAAGGCGTTTCAGCATCCTTACCGTCCGACCCCTTAAGGGATTCAAGCCACTCATCAAGCGTTCCCTCAAAGCCGTTTTGTACCGCGAGGTCGTATGCGCTAAGTCCGTCCTTTCCAGCGGTATCGCTTTCTCCACCGAAATTACAAGAGGTAAAGCAAATCAGCATCGCGACGCAGATAAAAAATGCAAAAAATCTCTTAAATGTCATAAGGGCCTCCTTTGGTCTGTTGGTGATTATAAAATTTTATGATTAAAGCTGTGCTTTTCCAAGAATCTCTTTCGTGTGCTGCATAATTCTATCAAAATGCGCACCAAGCTTTTTCTTAGCCTTAAGATAATACTTATACGCTCTTGGATCCGGACCGTGTATATCACTGCCAAGAGCAACGACAAGATCTCTATCAAGATAGGACTTGATGTGTGCAGGGGTAAAAATTCCCGCAAATGCGGTGGCGTTAAGCTGTATCTTCGCACCGAACTCTATAAATTCCTCAACGTACTTAGATGAGTATCTGTCCGCATGAGCGAGAATAACCTTAGTATTCGGGTTAGAATTGATTCTGCGCACCGTATCAACGATCTCAGGAGAACAGTTATTAAACGGTATCTCAAGAAGAATATATCCGCTACCGGAAATCGCAAGGCTCTCAAGCTGAGGGAGCTTCTCCAAGCCCTCGCACAAAAGCACCTCTGCCGCGAGTATGATCTCAGGATGCGATTCTGATTTTTCATCGACCAGCGCATTATAGGCAGAATTTCTTTTTTCAAGAAAATTCTTAACCGTATGATGATGCGGATAAAAATGAGATGTGGAAACGATCGATTTAATACCGACGCCTGCGGCAAGATCAAGCTGTGCAAGAGAGGTTGTTATGGATGATGAGCCATGATCAACACCCGGCAAAATGTGAGAGTGAAAATCTATCATATATACCTCTTTAGAAAAAAATTAAGGTCGGTCGCAATCAGCGATTCCGACCTTAAAAAAGTCAATCGTTAGATTCGTAAGAACCGTAAGAACCGTAAGATCCATAGGATTTATATGACCTGTAGGATCCGTAGTACTTACCACGGTTATCAAGCTTAGGATTAAAGGAATTAAGAACAACTCCAAAGACCGTTCCGTCAACGCCCTTAATGCTTGAAATAGTTTCCTTGATAAGATTTATGTTAGAATAATCGGCACGAACGGAAATGATATAACCGTTAACTACGGACGAGTAAAGAAGCGCATCGGTAACAGCGCCGATGGGAGGCGTATCGATTATAATATAATCATATACCTCCTTTAAACCTGCAAACAATTCCGAAAGCCTTGCCGAGGTTATAAGTCCGGAGGGATTCGGATTTTTTGCACCCGCGTTAAGTATAAAGAAATTATCGTATCCGGGAACCTTATGGATAACGGGCTCCGCATCCATTCCTGCGAGATATTCACTAAGGCCTCTATTCCCCTCTTTATCAACCGAGAAAAGTCTGTTAATTCGAGATCTTCTCATATCAGAATCGATAAGAAGAACCTTTCCGTTTCCTATAAGCTTTGAAAGAGAGATAGACAAGTTAGCGGAAAGAATACTCTTTCCCTCACCGGGCATAGCACTTGTAACGACAATAGTCTTACAAGCGGTATCGCTCGGAAGGTACATTATATTAGTGCTTAACTTAGCGTAAGCCTCTCTTATCGCAAAGGGAGTGTCTTTACATAAAAGTCTTCCGATCTCTATTTTATCGTCATCGTGAACCTTCTTTTTAGAAAGCTTGAAAAAGCTCTTAAGCTTACTCATAATTTCTGACCTCCATCTTAGTCAAAGACTCGTACTTGGGAATAACGCCAAGCACGGGAACGGTAAGGCTATTTTCAAGCTTCTTCTTATCACGAACAATAACGTCAAGAAGAGAGATACCGATCACAGCACAAACGGTGATAAACGCACCGACAATAGCCGCAAGAGCTACGTTTCTCATTATATTTCGAGAATTGGGAGCTGTTGCCTGCGCAGGAGCCTTATAAAGCAAAAGATGCGCGGTATGAGGCACAAGAGCCATAATAAGAGGCTTAACGGTAGGGTCGGCAGAATAGGAAAGATCAAGAATACACTGCGCAACCGCATGAGAAAGCACGGGATCGCCCGAGGTGACAACAACGTCAAAAACCGATACCTTAGAGTCAAGAGATATGGTTATCATGCTCTTAAGCGCGCTTGCCGAAACGTTGGCATAAGCAGGATATTCCTTCGCAAGATTTTCCTTAAGGTTGTTAATAAACACGTCTGACTTATACGCCTTCGAGCAAACGATGGTTATCGTCTGTGAATCAGAGCTGATCTGTTCATTCTCATCCTCCGTAGTATACAAATAAAACTGAAGCGAAGAAGAATACGAATCACTTACGTAAAACGTATTATAAAAATATGAAACAGCGCCAAAAAGAATTGCAACGATACAAACGAGCCAAAGCTTAGGCACGATTATATCAAGCAAATCTCTGAGAGTAAATTCAACATTTTTTTCTTCCATTTACCTATATTCCTTCACTATTTTTAGATTATAATTAAATAAAATAATCATTTTATATTATACAACACTATTAATTGTTTGTCAACAAAATACGGCATATTTTGTAAAATAAATTCATATTTAATTATAATATTTTCTCTGCTATATGAAACGGCGCACATTTTTACTTGTGCGCCGTTAGATATCAAACATCAATCGGAAAATACCGACTCTGAATTCTGAAGCTGACCGTTGACCTTAGCATCATTGGTCCAAGCCTCTCCGTTCCAAATAGGATCGTTACAGGGGTATGCAAGGAAGATGTTACCAGTATACTCTAAACGCATCTTATAAGTAGACGTAGGATTCATGGTAACAACGCCGTTAGCATCCTTTGTGTAATGAATGTTCTCTACTCCGTAAAGAAGAAGGTTGCGAAGCGTTAGGTCACTATTGATACGGTAAACGATCTGCATAGATCTTGCAGCGTTCTCGTTATCTCTAACGATACCAAAGGCACTCTCGCAAGCGTAGCTCTTTGTAACCTCGGGATACGAAACGATCTTAACGATAAACTTTCTGCCGGGATAGTCAGGATGCTCGCCGTTCTCAAGAAGCTCCTTATCCTCATACATACCGTAGAATCTCTTAACAACATTTTCCTCACCGATAACCTCGATAAGCTTAGAAACGGTAGCAGTAGATCCGTTGCTAAAGTCAAGCGACTTATAGGAATAGAGCCAACCGGAGCATTCGGTGTTAATGCAACGCGCACCGAAGGTAACGCCCTCCTCGATCTTTGCAGCAGACATAATATAGGTCTCTGCATCAAGGTAAGCGGTTCCGGCAGGAATATATATGTCAACAGGCTCCTCATCGCTGATAACAACGTTTACGGTAACGTCACCGTTGTTGTAGAACGTACCGCAGGTGGGACAATAGGCCTCGTTTTTAAAGTAATTTTCGCTATAATTGTTGCTAAGCGCCGCCTCTCTGTCGATAAGCATATACACGTAGTTACCGATAACTCTGTTGTTGGGAACTATGTAGGTGTACTCCGCAGTTTCCTCTCCCTCAGCGCCGACAGTCTCCTTACAAGCATCCCAAAGGGTCTTTGCGATGTCTGCGTTAAGAGTACCGAAGGTATTGGTCTGAAGCTGCGAGTCGATAGGAAGAAGCATGGTGTTCGAAATATCCTCAACGTCAACGAGCTGACTGTAAAGAGATAAGCTGTTGATAAGAACGATATCCGCCTGTGCTACTCTATCCTTGCTATCCTTAACTCCGTCACCGTTAGTATCCTCGTAGATATAACCGGGCTTAACGGCCTCGGTAATAACCGCCTTGTAATTAACTCTCGGTACAAAGTGGATATAAAGCTTTGCGTAATATTTTGACTCAATATACTCGTTGATACGAGCCTGTACGGTGTTGTACGAGGACTCTACCTCGGGAGTCTTAAGCTCCTCTGCGGTATAATCAACGGGAATATACATATCTAACTCATAGATAACCTCGCTCTTGGTGCTGGAAAGACCGCGATCGTAGTATCCCTGAAGATCCTCTCCTATCTCGTCACTACAGCTGACAAGCGCAAGGCAGATCATAACGAGAACCAAAACGAGAGATGTGATTCTTTTCATAAAATCCTCCAAAGGTTTATTGCTTTACTAAAGTATTTTACTATATTTAATAGGAAAAGTCAATACTTTTGGCTTTAAATAATTTGTAAATTTTCCTAACTGTATACTTTGCACAAAACTGCCGCCGCGTTTTTGTGTAATATACACAATCAGTTTGCAAGATAATCCTTAAGAGTCTTAGATCTTGAAGGATGGCGAAGCTTTCTTAAAGCCTTTGCCTCTATCTGTCTTATACGCTCTCTTGTGATCTGGAACTGCTTTCCTACCTCCTCAAGAGTTCTCGTTCTTCCGTCCTCAAGACCGAAGCGGAGGCGGATAACCTGCTCTTCTCTGGGGGTAAGGGT
>JAFYRZ010000044.1 GCA_017546745.1 Clostridia bacterium | reverse complement strand
GGTACGCGCTTGACAGACTTAACTTTAAGAAAAGGTTTATAGGAGATATATGATATGATGACTTTAACCTATAAGGTTAAAAACGGCGTTTACGTTAATATGACAAACCGCTGTCCCTGCGCCTGCACGTTTTGCCTTAGGCATAATGCGCCGGGTGTTTACGGCTCCGACCCTCTTTGGCTCGACAGAGAGCCGACGGTCGAGGAGGTTATAGAAAGCCTTAAGGGCTGGGATCTTTCCACCCTTGACGAGGTGGTTTTCTGCGGCTACGGAGAGCCGACCGAAAGGCTTTACGATATACTCAAGGTTGCGGAATATATAAGAAGCGTTAGCGCGATAAAGATAAGGATCAACACAAACGGTCTTTCCGACCTCATTCACGGCAAAGCCACCGCGCCCGCCCTTAAGGGACTTGTTGACACGGTGTCCGTAAGCCTTAACGCGACGAATGCCGAGGACTATCTTAAGGTCTGCCGTCCGAAATTCGGCATTGAGTCCTACGACGCGATGCTCGCGTTTACGAGGGATTGCACGAAATACGTCCCGAGCGTTGTTATGACCGTCGTTGACGTTGTAACGAGCAAGGAGGAGCAGGCGAAATGCAAGGCGATCTGCGACTCGCTTGGCGCGACGTTGCGTATTCGCCCGTTTGAGGAATAAAAACGAGGATATAACCTTAAGCATAACCATAAAAAAACAGGTACGACGTGGGTCGTACCTGTTTTTTTATGAAAGCTCTCTTTCAATTCGCTTTTTAATAGCGTCACGGCTTTTGAGGCCGCCCGCGGTGCGGCCGGTGCTGATGAGCATTACAGAGCCGTAAATGAGCGAGCCGACGGTGAGCTTTGCGTCGGAGATCTCGTCATCTGTGTGCCCGGCTTCGCGGAGCGCCGCCTCGACAGCCCCTATTATTGGGGTATCGAATTCCGCCATTTTTTCCTTATACGCTTCGTTATCTCCACCGCCCGAGAGAAGCACGGTGCGGAAGTTACCGTTAGCGATCCAGAAGCGAATGCTTGCGACCGCAAGCTCTGCCGCGAGCCTTTTTTTATCGGTCGGGAAAGCCGCCTCTATGGTCTCACAGAGCATATGCCATTTTGAAAAAATAAAGTCTATGATGCCGCCGATAAGCTCGCCCTTGTCCTTAAAATGACGGTAGGGCGCGGCACAGGAAACGTTAGCGCAAAGGGCGACGCGGCGAAGCGAGAAATCGCGTATTCCATGCTCGCAAAGCTCGTCAAGCCCGGCAAGTATAAGCCTTTTACGAACGTCCTCTTCTATATATCTTTCTTCCACGAAAAACTCCTTGTTAATGGTGTTAACATCTATATGTTAGCACATTTTTTTAAGAAAAGCAATAGTTTTTCTTCATTTTATTTATAATTTTTTATATTTATATTGACAAGAGAGGTTTTTAGGAGTATAATAAACACATAAAGTTAACACCGTTAACATAGTAAGAAAGGTGATTTCATATGATCAACGAGGCGATGAGAAGGCTTGGCGCAAACAGGTCTGTTATCAGAGAGATTTTTGAATACGGAAGAAAGAGAAAGGCCGAGATCGGAGAGGATAAGGTTTTTGATTTTTCTCTCGGAAATCCGAGCGTTCCCGCGCCCGAATGCGTTAACGAAAATATAAAAAGACTTCTTGACGAGGTTCCCTCCGCCACACTGCACGGCTATACCTCGGCACAGGGTGACGCGAGCGTCAGAGCGGCGATCGCCGACTATATAAACAAAACGCAGGGCGAGTGCATTACTGCCGACTGCCTTTATATGACGGTTGGTGCGGCGGCGGCGCTTACCTGTTCACTTACAGCACTCACCGGGGAGGGTGAGGAGGTTATCGTTTTAGCCCCCTATTTCCCCGAGTATAAGGTGTTTATCGAGCGCACGGGCGCTAAAGTGCGCGAGGTGCTTTGCGATACGACGACTTTTCAGCCGGACATCGCGGCTATCGAGTCCGTGATTAACGAAAGGACCGCGGCAATAATCATAAATTCACCGAACAATCCGACGGGCGCGGTTATGACCGAAGACTCTATCATAGCGCTTACCAACCTTTTAAAGAAAAAGGAAGCCGAGCTTTCAAGGGTCATATACCTTATCTCCGACGAGCCGTATCGAGAGCTTGTTTACGGTGACGCCAAGGTTCCCTACCTTACGAAATATTATAACGACACGGTCGTTTGCTACTCCTATTCAAAATCCCTCTCCCTACCCGGTGAGAGGATAGGCTACGTTCTTGTAAATCCGAGAATGACCGATTTTACGAGCGTTTATCAGGCGGTAGCGGGTTCGGGTCGTGCGCTTGGCTACGTATGCGCACCGAGCCTTCTTCAAAGGCTTATTCCCTACTGTCTTGGCAAGACGGCGGATATCGAAATTTACGACAGAAACAGACGCATTCTTCTTGAGAAGCTTACCGAGTACGGATACACGGTAATAAAGCCTGACGGCGCTTTCTACCTTTTCGTAAAGGCACTCTCTGACGATGCGAGCGAGTTTTCAATGAGGGCGCGCGACTTTGAGCTTCTTCTCGTACCGAGCGACGACTTTGGGTGCGGCGGCTTCGTCAGAATTTCCTACTGCGTAACGACCGAGCAGGTAGAAAGATCGCTCCCTGCATTCAAGGCGCTCGCAGAGGCGTACGGTAAATAATTTTGAAGGGTTAGAAAATGGAAAACAAGCTTGATATAGCAAGAAAGAAAATAAACGAGATCGATGCCGAGATGGCGAGGCTCTTTGAGGAGAGGATGAGGGCATCGGAGGAGGTCGCCGAATACAAAAGAGCGCACGGCATGCCGATATACGACCCCATACGAGAGGCTGAGGTAATAAGCCGCGGCTCTTTGGCAGTTTCGGACGAGGGGGTACGCGAGTATTACGTCAGCTTTCTTAAGGAAACGATGTCGCTCTCGCGCGCGTACCAAAATAAGATACTGAACGGAATGCGCGTTGCATACTGCGGCACAGAGGGCGCATTTGCACATATTGCGGCGTGTGAGCTTTTTCCGAGTGCAGAAAAGGTTGCGTACGACGGATTTGACACGGCGTATGCGGCTGTCGAGAGAGGTGAATGCGACGTTTGTGTTTTACCTATTGAAAACAGCTATAACGGAGAGGTCGGGCAGGTTTGTGACCTTATGTTCTCGGGCTCACTGTACGTTAACGGCATAAAAGAGCTTCTAATTTCACAGGACCTTTTAGCACCGCGCGGTGCGACGCTTGAGGATATCAAGGAGGTCGTAAGCCATCCGCAGGCACTTGGACAGTGCGCCGATTTTATAAAGAAGCACGGCTTCTTAAAAAAGGAATACACCAACACAGCCCTTGCCGCAAGGTACGTTAAGGAAAAGGGCGAGAAAACGGTAGCAGCGATAGCAAGCGCTAAGGCGGCAAGCATATTTGACCTTGACGTTTTGGTTTATAACATAAATTCAAGCCGACTTAACACCACAAGGTTTGCGGTATTCTCAAGGGTCAGAAGAAGGTGCGAGGAAAAAAGAATGGGAAACCATTCTATAATCCTTTTCACGGTAAAGCACGAGGCAGGCGCGCTTGCAAAGGCGATAGAGATCATAGGAAAGCACGGCTTTAATATGAAGGCCTTGAAATCAAGACCTATGAAGGAGCTTCTTTGGCAGTATTATTTCTACGTTGAGGCAGAGGGGAATATCGACACACCCGACGCTAAATTGATGCTTGACGAGCTTCGCGAATACTGTGACAGACTTAAGGTTGCAGGAACGTTTATCAAGGAGAATTAACGCAAAATGACAACTATACCTATCATTTTGGAAGATAATAGCTATAATATCACGGTTGGGCGCGACATACTTCAAAAGGTGGGCGAGCTTTTCCGACTTGACCGTAAAGTTGTAATCATCACCGACGACGGTGTGCCGAGCGAGTATGCAGAGGCGGTATGTGCCGAATGTGCCGAGGGGAGGATCATAACCGTTCCCGCGGGGGAGGGCTCAAAGAGCCTTGATACCTACGGACGCGTTTTAGACGAGATCATAGCCTTTGGTCTTACGAGGACTGACGCCTTGGTTGCGGTTGGCGGCGGTGTTGTCGGAGATCTTACAGGCTTTATCGCATCGACCTATATGCGCGGTATCGATTTCTATAATATTCCGACAACGCTTCTCTCCCAGGTAGACTCGTCTATCGGTGGAAAATGTGCCGTAAATCACGCGGGTGTTAAGAATATCGTCGGCTCGTTTTATCAGCCGCGCGGTGTTCTTATTGATCTTTCGCTTCTTAAGACGCTTGACGAAAGACAGATCTCGGCAGGTCTTGCCGAGGCTTTAAAGATGGCAGTCACCTTTGACGCGGCTCTTTTCGAAAAATTCGAAAGACTTACCGCAAAAGAGCTTATCTGTGAAGATATTATAATCTCGGCGCTCAATATAAAAAAACGAGTTGTCGAAGAGGACGAGCGCGAGGGCGGACTGCGCCGCGTTTTAAATTTCGGCCACACGTTCGGACACGCTATCGAGGCTAAAGAGGAGATGTCGGGTCTTTTACACGGTGAGTGCGTTGCTATCGGAATGTGCTACGTAAGCGCAAGGGAGGTAAGGGAAAGGCTTATCCCCGTTCTTAAAAAGCTTTCACTTCCTACCGAGTACAAAGGGGATATCGACGGTGCTTTAGGCCTCGTTTTCCATGACAAAAAATGCTCGGGACAGAGCGTTTCGGTAATATTCTCGGATAAGATCGGCAGCTATCGCGAGGAGAAGATGAGCATTTCTGAATTTACAGCATTGATCAAAAACGGAGGCATTTCCATATGAAAAACAGCTTTGGCTCGGCTATTTCGGTAACGCTCTTCGGAGAGAGCCACGGAGCAGCGGTCGGTGCAGTTATCGACGGACTCGCCCCGGGGGTAAGGGTGGACGAGGAATATATTTCGGCAAGGCTCGACGAAAGACGCGCCTTTGGCGACATTTCCACAAAAAGGCGCGAGAGCGACAAATTTGAGATATTATCGGGTGTATTTAACGGCTATACGACCGGCACGCCCATAACGGTTATTATCAGAAACGAGGACGTAAGCTCAAAGGATTACTCCTCCCTTTTGACTACACCCCGCCCATCCCACGCAGATTACGTGGCAAGCGAAAAATACCACGGATATCAGGACTATCGCGGAGGCGGTCATTTCTCGGGCAGGATAACCGCCGCGCTCGTTGCCGCAGGCGCAATTATACGTCGCGCACTTCTGGAAAGGGGCATTTTTATCGGTACTCACATAAAGAGACTCTACGACCTTTACGACCGCGATTTTAGTGAGCTTTCGGAGGATATAAAGACTCTTTCCAAAACGAGATTCCCCGTGCTTGACGGTGAGACGGCAGAAAAAATGACGGCACGGATAAAGGAGATAGGCGCCTCGGGCGACAGCGTTGGCGGTATTCTTGAAACGGCTATCATCGGCGTACCTGTCGGAGTTGGCGAGCCATGGTTTGATACCGTTGAGGGTATTCTCTCCCACGCGCTTTTCAGCGTGCCCGCCATAAAGGGCGTTGAGTTTGGCGAGGGGTTCGGCTTTGCGGGGCTTCTCGGCAGCGAGGCAAACGACCCGTTTTGCGTAAGAGACGGAAGAGTTCTAACGAAAACGAACAGATCGGGCGGTGTAAACGGCGGAATCACAAACGGTATGCCGATCACGTTCAGATGTGCGGTCAAGCCTACTCCCTCTATTTACAAGGAACAGGACACGGTAGACCTTAACAAGATGCAGGATGCGAAGCTTACGGTTGTCGGCAGGCACGACCCCGCGATAATACATCGCGCACGAGCTGTCGTTGATGCGGTAGCGGCTATTGCTATCGCGGATATGCTTACCGTAAGATACGGAACCGATTATTTAGCAAAAGACTAATTTAAGCGAGGAAACACAATGAAATACGGCTGTATAGGAGAGAGGCTAAGCCACAGCTTCTCACGCGAGATACATACGGCGCTTTCTGATTACG
>JAFYRZ010000043.1 GCA_017546745.1 Clostridia bacterium | reverse complement strand
TCCGCACCCTGGCGGCTCTCGCAAACGAGAACCGTGCGATAGCCTATCCTGCGATAGCCGAGAATATCCTCGTTTAACATTCTGATATTATCGCCGTAAGCGACCGTCCTCTTGCATCTGAAACCGAAAAGCCCCGCAAGCCTTACGTTCGGAAGACCGCCCGAGAAGGTGTTTACGTGGACGGCACATCTTAACGAGAGGTAGGCTTCAAGATCAGCCTCGGTCGCGGAATATGCCGCCGCGGCATCTGTCACGGAATGCTCCTTAAGCATACCGCTTCGGATATCGTCGAGCGCAGAAATCCCCTTTTTCATATTCTCCGTACAGGCATTCGTGCCAACGAGCATTACGGCGCGCGTGTCTGCAAGATAATCTAAAAGGCATTCCCTCTCGGGGTATATAACGCCGAGATATTTGTCGCGGAAATCCACGGGAAGCCCTGCCCTTACGGTCGCCTCCTCGCTCTGAAGCCTTTGGCGGACGACGTCGTCCTTAACACGGCGAAGAAGTGCCTCGCATATCGTCAAAATAGCCTCTCTTGCCGTCCTGTCAACCGTTACCTCTACCGCGGGCAAAAGCTCTATTTTGGTGCAGGCATCCGTCGCCCTTTGCGTTATGGGGTCAAAATAGACCATACGGTCTATCTCGTCACCGAAAAATTCAATTCTTACGGGGTATTCCCCGTCACCGAAGAAATCAAGTATGCCTCCGCGGCGCGAAAACTGTCCGCGCCCCTCAACTCCGTCGGAATAAACGAAGCCGAGAGCGGTGAGCCTATCCGCAAGCTCTATCGGGGAAATTTCCGCCCCTACCTCGAGGGTGACCGCCGTCTTGTCAAGACGCGCGCGAGGGATAGTATAGCCGAGCGCCGCCGTGGGGGTCGTTACAACGGCACAAAGCGCTCCGCGCCTTATGTCGGAAAGCACGGAAAGCCTCTCACGCTCAACGTCATGAGAAGCTCCTACGTTATGAAAGACGAAATCTCGTGCGGGAAAGCGCCCGGCGCGTATTCCGTCGGCTGAAAGAAGATCGGTTATTTGCCTTGCCTCCTCCTCGCTCCCCGCAAGAAGAAGCACGGGGGACTTTACCCTCTCGTAGGCCTCGCGCACGCTCTCGCAAAGAAAGGCGCGCTGTGCCGCGCTCGTAAGTCCGTTTATGGCGATCGGCAGGGGGGATTTTGCCGCCATATTCTCGAAAAGGCAGTTAAGATAACCGAGGAATTCGCCGTCGTAGCGAATAAGCCTTGAAATCTCTGTCATATTTCTCCGTTTTTGGTGTTACTTACTGTATTTCTGCATTGCCTCGTCTATATTTCCGAGGACGGTAAGCCTCACCGCGTCGTAAATGTCGTCAAGACGCGCCTCAAATGCCTCGATATCGGATTTGGGCATTTTCCCGAGCACCCAATCCGCAAGGTCGTAGTCGGGCGAGGGCTTTTGTCCTACGCCGATCTTTATTCTCGGGAAATTATCTCCGACCGCCTCGATAAGGCTTTTAAGTCCGTTATGACCGCCGGCAGAGCCCTTGCGACGGATGCGCATAAGTCCCGGGGCAAAGGAGATCTCGTCGTGAAGAACGATTATCCTCTCCGCGGGGATCTTGTAAAACGCCGCCGCCTCACCTACCGCAAGGCCCGAGCGGTTCATAAGCGTCGTAGGCTTCATAAGAAGAACTCTGTTTTCCCCTATGCGGCACTCGCCGACGTAAGCGTGAAACTTCACTCTGTCAACACTCGCGCCAACCGCCCTTGCGATCCTGTCGAGCGCGACGAAGCCGACGTTGTGTCTTGTCCTATCGTACTGCTCGCCGATATTGCCAAGACCTACCACGATATGCGTGATGGGGCTTGCGGGCGCGGTATTCTCTATTTTCTTAAAAAGATCAAAAATGTTTGCCAAGGTAATATCCCTCTCTTACTTAAGCCTCTGCCTCGTCCTTGATAAGGATAAGCTCGGAGGCGTAAGGAAGCTCCTTTATCGCATCGCAAAGCACGTGCCACTCTGCAAGCTTATGGTGGCGGCGAGCGTAATAAATGTTTATAAGCACCTCGTAATTCATAGTAACCGTACGCATCTGGTTAAACGAGGAGGGGAGAAGCTGGATCATATTGTGCCAAGCCGCCTTGTCCTTCGTTTCGTTAAACACCTTGCGCTCTGCCTCAAGGCAGGCGATTACCGCGTCCATCATATTAAGCGCGTCACCCGTCATTCTCTCCATAGAGAAATCCTCGCGCGAGAACTCCTTTGCCTGTATCTTGTGCATCGTGGAGGTGGAGTTTGCAACCGTGCCGACCTTATAGGTATCAAATTCCTTCCACCAGTAAAGGGGTGCGGTAATATCCATGGAAACCATTATCTGACGGAGGAACTTTCTGTGATCCGAGCCCGCCTTTGCAAGCCTTGTCGCAAGCGAGAGATCGTTCTCACCGAGGACGAAGTTACCCTTATCGTCGTAAAAGCTGTCCATTCTTGCCCAGCTGTTCATGGGGTTTCTTGCGCCTCTTATGGCGTTCTCCATATTCATTACGTAAACTCTGTCAACCTTTAACATGCGTCACCTCTAAATTATAATTATCTCTTATATTTTATCACACACTCGCGCGCTTGTCAATTAAATATTTATTAAAATTAAGCGCCCCACGGCTCAAAAGGGACGGAAATCACCCGTTTTTTTAATTTTTATCAACTTTTTTAAAATTTTTTCGCCAAATCTATTGACAACGGCAAAATTATTTGCTATAATAATCGTCGTGCAGAAGGCACGCTGCTATGGCTCAGTTGGTAGAGCACATCCTTGGTAAGGATGAGGTCCCCGGTTCGAATCCGGGTATTAGCTTGAAATGACACCCTGCAACACGAAAGTGCGG
>JAFYRZ010000042.1 GCA_017546745.1 Clostridia bacterium | reverse complement strand
TGGGGTGAGCTTTACCCCTGCCACCAGTTCGTCGGTGACGAGAAATACTCTCTCGGTAACGTGTTTGACGGTATCAAAAACACCGCCGTTCAGGACGAGTTCCGCTCCTGCAACGCTTACGCAAGACCCGAGTGTAACGACTGCTGGGCAAGGCTTTACTGCTCCGGCGGCTGTGCGGCAAACTCCTACCACTCCACCGGCTCTATCTCGGGCGTATACAAGTACGGCTGTGAGCTTTTCAAGAAGCGCATAGAGTGCGCGGTTATGATGCAGGTTGCAGAGGAAGACGAATAAAAAACGGAGAGCGGAGGCGAGATATCGCCTCCGCAAAGCATAAAATGACAACTCCTATTTACAATTTTGTGGAAAACTACATAAAATCAAAGCCCTCGCGCTTTCATATGCCGGGTCACAAGGGTGTCGGCGCGCTTGGCGTCGAGGCGGTTGATATAACCGAGATCTCGGGCGCTGACGTGCTTTATTCTCCCTCCGGCATTATAGCCGAGAGCGAGGAAAATGCGACCGCCCTTTTCGGTACGGCGCACAGCTTTTACTCCACCGAGGGCTCGACCCTTGCGATAAAGGCTATGCTAAGGCTCGTGACGCAAAGGACCCCGCGCGGTGAGCGTCCCCTCATTCTCGCAGGGCGAAACGCGCACAAGGCGTTTATCTATGCGGCGGCGCTTCTTGATTTTGATATCGAGTGGCTTTTCGGTGACGAGGGCTCTCATATCTGCGAGTGCAGGATAACCCCCGAGGCGCTTGACGAGAGGCTTCGAGGGATGAAAAAGCGCCCCGCGGCTGTCTATATCACCTCTCCCGACTACCTCGGCAATCTTGCCGATATAAGTGGGCTTTCCCGCGTTGCGGACGGGTACGGAATACCGCTTCTCGTTGACAACGCGCACGGCGCGTACCTTAAGTTCCTTTCTCCAAGCCTGCACCCGATAGACCTCGGTGCGTCTATGTGTGCCGACTCCGCGCACAAGACCCTGCCTGTGCTTACGGGAGGCGCGTATCTTCATATCGCGAAAAAGGCGGAGATTTTCTTTGAGGGTGCAAGAAGCGCGCTTTCACTCTTCGCATCGACAAGCCCGTCCTACCTTATATTACAGTCGCTCGACCTTGCAAACGCGATGGTTGCAGACGGCTTTTCTGAAAGGCTTGCTAAGACAAGGGCGGCGGCAGACGCAGCAAAGGCAAAAATCTCCGATCTTGGATATACCGTTTTGGATACCGAGCCGTTAAAAATAGTTATCTCTCTGCGAGAATACGGCTACACGGGTGACGAGATCGCAGAAATTTTGCGCGCCGACAGTATAGAGTGCGAGTTTTCCGACCGCGACTATACCGTTTTTATGCTGACACCCGAGAATACGAACGGGGAGATTTGCCGTCTTGTAAGCTCGCTTTCAAATATCCAAAGACGGCCGCCTCTTACCCACGCGCTGCCGAGAATACCCGAATGTGAGAGGGTCTTGACCGTTCGCGAGGCGATATTTGCCGAGTGCGAGGCTGTAAGCACCACCTCTGCCGTCGGCAGGATCTTAGCCGCGCCCACGGTCTCCTGCCCTCCCGCAGTTCCCGTTGCAACGAGCGGTGAGGTGCTGACCGAGGAGGCGATAGAGGCGCTTTTATACTACGGCATCGATAAAGTCGAGGTCGTTTCGGGAGTGTAGGCGCGAAAAGCGCGCAAAATAGTGCCCTTTTCGGTCAAATTTATACAAAAATCTACCGAGGCGCAAAAAAGTCCGGGCAGAATATTTCATTTTTTTCGAATAACTATTGCAAAAGCGGCAAGAATGTTGTAAAATATACTTGATATTAAAATCTTCTCAAGAAAGGAGCTTGACCATGGCAAAAATGATAACCGAAGCATTTTTTGAAGAATACTCTACCCTGGATAAGCTCTGCCTTAAGAAGCTCGGTGTTGAGAAAATGGGCGTTTCCGAGTATATAAAAAGGCTCAACAACGCAAGATTTGCCCCCTCGCGCGACGAGGTCTTGCCCCACCTTACGAGGATAAAGTCGATCGTGACCAACCTCACGGAGGAGGACGGCACGGCGGATATCCCCAAGAGCGAGGTAAAATGGCTCCGCTCGTTCTCAAGGTCCATCGAGAAAAAGCGCGACCCGCTTTCGCTCTACCTTAAGCGCGCCCACCGCCACGCAAGATGGCGCAGGGTCAAACGTGCGCTCGTTATCACCTTCCTTATCGCGGTCGCGGTCGCGGCAGCGGTCGTTGCGGTAATGACGTTGATATAACAGAGGTCGTCGGTGCATTTCTGCGTCCCAAAAACGACTTAAGAAAGCATACCACCACTATAACAGCTAAGCAAAAATATAGCGTGCCGCTCGACGAGCGGCACGCTTTTTGTTTTCCCCTGCATTTATAGGGTTCCATTGTAGGGGAGGATAGCATCCTCCCGTTTTATCTCCCCCTGCGATAATACCGTGTCCGAAGGACTACCGCTCGCCCGAAAGGGCACCGTCAGAATATTCCCTTATTATACTTTATCATCGCAAAGAACGAAATGCCGAGGCCGATCACGAGCGCCCCGACAAGGATGCCCGAGCCTATCGTTTCGTATATCGGCGCGGCGAGGGTCTTTGCAAGCGTCGTAAAAACGCCCATCATAAGAATACCGACACCGCAAAGGATAGTTCCTATACCCACAAGCTTTGCAAATGCGGGCAGGTCCTCTGCCGACACCCTTTTTCTGTGGTATGCGTGGAGCATCGAAACGTTGCCGAGGAGGTTTAAAATGCCGATAACGATACAAACCAATCCAAGCAAAACAGATATTATACCGTCCATTTTTTCACCTCGTATGAGTTAGTTTTTATTTCGACCGTTCTGCCGAGAGGCAGAGAATACACCTCGGTCAGCCTCGGCGCTTTGCCGAACATTTTCGCCACGGCAATACTGTAATAGTAAAGCTGCTCGGTATGTGCCGCGCGGAGCTTTTCCTCGGCAAGGCGCGCGTCGGAGAGCTCCTTTTCGGAAAGCCTGTCGGTCTTGTAGTCGACAAGCCTGTATTCACCGTCCGCGCCCAAAATTACGCAGTCTATAACACCCTGAACGAGGACGTCTCTGTCCTTGATTGCAGCGCGGCGCTCGTCCTTTTGCGTGAACTGCTCTGCCGGGAGCTTTATGTTAAAGCGAAGCTCGCGATATACCCTTTTTGCGCTCGCCATAGCTACGGCAAGCTCCGATGTCGCAAACCTCTCGATCTCCTCTATTCTCACCCTCGCCTTGTCCTCCGCCGAGATAAATCCTTCGGCAAAAAGCCTCTCAAGCTCGGCGGCAGCGCCCCTTTCCATAACGCTCTTAACGTCGCAGAACTGCATAAAGAGGTGGGTCGCGATACCGCGCTTTTTAGATTCGTCCCGGTCAACACCGCTGATAAACGAGGGAACTATGCCGTGAGGCTCAAAGGTTACCCCGCCCTCCGTGCTGATGCTCGCACCCTCGTCCGCGCCGTCAAGAACGCTCGGGTAAAGCACGCTTACCGAGAGCTTTTCGGGCAGACGCGTCAGCTCCTCTCCCGGATATGCGTATTTTATTCTCTCCTCGACTAACTCCCTCGTGACGCTCGCCACGGGGGGTGCTATGCTCTCGCCTTTGGATTCAGGTGATGCTTCAAGCGCAAATTCCACTCCGTCCTCGGGAGCGCCGCACACCTCAATGTCCGCGGGAGGGTCTGCGGCAAGCAAAATGTCAAGATAACTTTGCTTTTTGCGCAAGGAGTAGGCGGAAATGCTGTCGCGCTCTGCCTTGATCTTCTCTAAATATTCCTCTACGTCTCCGTTTACCGCGCCAAGCACGTAAAGCCTCTCGCGCGCTCTTGTTAAGCAAACGTAAAGCACGCGCATCTCCTCCTCAAAGCGGCGGCGAAGCTTAAATCTTGACAGAGCAACGTCGCAGGGGCTCTCGACAATACCGATGCCCGACGGAGTTCTTAAGCAAAAGCTTATACCGAAATCGGTTACGTATTTTAAGCGCGAGGAATCAAAGCCGCCATTCTTTTGTATATGCTTATTGGTATCCGAGTAGAACACTATCGGGTACTCAAGTCCCTTTGATGCGTGGACCGAAACGATGCTTACCTCGTCGCGCTCGGAGCTTTCCTTGACCGAGGAGAACTCTCCGCCGTCGCGTATTACGCTGTTGATAAAGCTGATAAAGGAGTGAAGCCCCTTGTAGGAGG
>JAFYRZ010000041.1 GCA_017546745.1 Clostridia bacterium | reverse complement strand
GATATCCTCGTTGACGGACGGTTTGATGAGGAAAAAAAGCGCTTGGGACTTCGTTTCCGCGGCTCGTCAAACCAAAGGATCATTGATATGAACAAGACTCGCGAGGCGGGCGAGATAGTCATCTGGGACGGATGCAAGCTTGACAAGACCTACGATACAATCAGCTGAAATGAACTGAAAGGAATAGAAAAATGATAGTAAGAATTAAAAAGCTTAACGAAAACGCGACTCTGCCCACCTACGGCACGGAATATTCCGCGGGCGCGGATCTTTACAACCTCAACGAGGCGGTTACCATTCCTGCGCACAAGACCGTGCTTATACATACCGGACTCTCGGCAGAGATCCCCGAGGGCTATGCAGGTCTTATCTATGCGAGAAGCGGTCTTGCATCAAAGCGCGGACTTGCCCCCGCTAACAAGGTTGGCGTAGTAGACGCGGATTACCGCGGCGAGATCATGGTCGCACTTCACAATCACTCTGATATCGACGCTACCGTTGACGCGGGCGAGAGGGTTGCTCAGCTCGTGGTTACCCCGTTTCTTAAGGTAGAATATCAGCTTGCAGACGAGCTTTCTGACACCGTTCGCGGTGCGGGCGGCTTCGGCTCTACCGGAAAAAACTAATTTTTATATCTAAATATTGACAAAACTAAAATATTTCGATAAAATATAGGTAATAAGTAGCAAAGCGCTACCAAACGAAAAGGGGAAATATATGAAAAGAAAAATTTTAGTTTGCCTTTTGGCAACTCTTACCGTGCTCCTTTGCCTTGTCGTAACCTCTATGGCGGGTGCGCCGACAGACAAGATGGTAATCAGCACGAGTACCACGTGGAAATATCTTGACACCAATACCGATCCTGCGGCAGGACTTTCCTCGCTCGACGCGTGGACAAAGCCCGGTTATAACGATTCCTCCTGGAAGAGCGGCAAGGGCCCTTTCGGTTATAATTATGACGAGGCGGCTAATACCACGCTTAATTTCTATAAGTCCGGCTCAAGCGGTGACGTTATACCTACCTATTTCTTCAGAACCACCTTTAACCTCACTAACGCTGAAGAGTACAATAAGATCATTATCAGAGCAACGATTGACGACTCGTTTGCCGTCTACATCAACGGTACAAAGATCGCAGATACCAGAACCTCGACAAATTCAAGCACTAACCTCTTCTATTCGGGCGGCGAGAAATATTATTATATCTCCTACTGCTTCAGGGAGGGTGAGGGACTTCTCAAAAACGGCGAGAATACCGTTGCCGTACAGCTTCACAATGACAGAAAGTCAAGCTCGGATATATTCATGAATCTTTACGATATGACAATTGCCTACGAGGATATTCCCGACAAGGCGCTCGTAGAGCAGAGAGTTATGACCCCGGGAAGAGATGAGACCGAGAGAAATCTCGCTTGGTTCTCTACCGCAAGCACTCCGGGTGAGGTTCGCGTTGTTGATGCTTCCTACGTCGTAAACGGTGCGTTCCCCTCATCGGGATATGCGGCATTTTCCGTAAAATCGGTTGCCGAGAAGGTTTATAGCGGAATAAAGTACGTTAAAAAGGCAACCATTTCGGGACTTGAGGAAAACACCCGCTACGCATACGTTTACGCGGTAGGCGGTGAGATGAGCGACATCTATTACTTCAACGTAGGCAGCTTTGGTGACTTTGATTTTGTTTACATAAGCGATCCCCAGCTTCAGGAGCCGGAGGACGCTCCTCTTTGGCATTCCTCGCTTGACAGAATAGTTAACGGTCTTGGCGCGGAGCTTCTCGTTTGCGCGGGTGACCAGGTGTCTACGATGGACAACCTTTCGCTCTATCAAGGCTTTATTACCGAGGAGCTTTCGGGTATCACCTTTGCTCCCTCTGTCGGCCCCGGCCACGAGTCTCCGAGTATTTTGTACCAGGAGCATTATAACCTTCCTAATCTCAGCACAGACTACGGTGTTTCAAACCCCTCTGCTAACTACCACTACGTCTATAACAACGTTCTCTTCATACATTTAAACTCTGCTGATAAGACCGCTTATACCAACGGTGAGCACGCAGAGTACGTTGAAAAGACCATGAAGGCAAATCCCGACGCTGATTGGACGATAGTCGTTATGCACTATTCGTTTTTTACGACCGGTAAGTATGCAGACAACGGGGATATGATCGGTTACAGAAACAAGCTGGCGCCTAAGCTTACTGAGCTTGGAGTTGACCTCGTTCTTTCGGGTCACGACCACATTTATACGAGAACCCACCTTATGAACGGCACCACCGTTGCGGAAAACGTTGATATCGTAGGCAATACCATTCACGAGCCCGACGGTACTCTTTACGTCGTTGCAGGCTCGTCCACGGGTACTAAGTATTACGAAAAGACCGGTGGAGATAAGGACTACGCGGCGAAAGAAAGATATAAGACCAAGAATGCGGTTAAGATCTCCGTAACCGAAACCACCCTTACCATTACCGCCTACGATCTTACAAGCCTCTCTCCCTTTGATACCGTAACCCTTGACAAGAACCCTCATTCCTGCTCGCTTGAATTAATAAAGGGCAAGGCAGCAACCTGTATTGCACAGGGTAAGCGCGAATATTTCGCCTGCGAGTGTGGCGTAGCGTACGAGGATGCAGCAGGACTTATTCCTATCGAAAACACAGCT
>JAFYRZ010000040.1 GCA_017546745.1 Clostridia bacterium | reverse complement strand
GGAAGAAGAAGTCCTTGGGGCTCTTCGTGGTGTTAAGAGCGCGCGACATTTCAACTCCCTCATGCCACTCGCCGTAGCTCGCAGAGCCGTCTTTGTTGTCAATAGGTAAATAAAGCTTTGCATTTTCCGCTATTTTAGCGAATAAAAGCTGGATTTTATCAAGAGAAATCTTACGCATTTTCGTCCCTCCTGTCAAAAACCTCACCGGGCTCAAGGTCCTCGGTGGTATAGTCAACGAGGGGTGCTCTCGAGCCTACGGTCTCACCCGCCTGATACTCACCGTAGAACTCGTTCATATCCTTGATGAACTTACGGTTAAGGAGGTGAAGAGGAATATTCTGGGGGCAAACTCTCGAGCATTCGCCACAGTCGGTGCATCTGCCCGCTACGTGGAAGGCTCTTATGATATGGAACATCTTTTCCTCAAAGGAGGTTGTGGGAGCCTTGTTCTCAACACCCGACGCGGGGTTATCGAAAACGCACTTCTCACAGGTGCAAGCAGGACAAGCGTCACGGCAGGCGTTGCAGCGAATGCACTTCGAAAGCTCTCCCTGCCAGAACGCAAATCTCTCGTCGGGCGTCATAGCCTCAATACGGGAAACCTCGTCAAAGCGAGCGGAGGAAATTACCTCGCCCTCCTCACCGAGAAGCTCGTCGTACGCAACGTGCTTTTTGCTCTTGCAGTTGATACATCTTTCGGCAAGGACGTCCGAAGCTTTAACGCTTACGGGCGCATCAGAATAAAGGGTATTAACGATAATGCTCTCGCCCTCTGCCTCGACCGAGGTAATACCGTCACCGACGATAGCCTTTACCTTAGAGGTGTCTGCCATTCCCTCGCAGGGGATACCGACAGCGTATACCTTCTCGCGGTCAAATCTATGCTCTGTAAGGAGCTGATTGAAGCTGTACGTATCACAGGGCTTTAAGAATACGAGAATTTTGCCGTCGCACTTCTGCGTCTTGGAAACGAGATATTTTGCAAAGTTTGCACCGCAGAAATCGTTAAATACGAAACCCGCCCTCAGCTCGTCTGCGGTTTTAAACACGGTGGGGGTAACGTCGTAGCCGAACTCACCCGCACCCCATCCGAGAACCGAGTTTACAGTGCCGGCAGAAAGAAGCTCCGCCGCCTTCTCGATCAAGGCTTCACGAGTTATTTTTTGCATCTCAGGTCCTCCAATCTCTTATTTTCTCCGAGAGCCGCTACCTTCTCTGCAAAATCGTTCATGGTTGCGGCAAACTTTGCGCCCTCTGCGGCGGAGACCCACTCTACGCGGGTACGCTCGCGCTCGATACCGAGGTAATCGAGCATTGAGAAGAGCGCCGCCATACGGCGACGGGTAAAGTAGTTACCCGAGGTATAGTGACAGTCACCGGGGTGGCATCCGCAGATGATAACTCCGTCCGCACCTCTCTGGAATGCGCGGAGAACAAACATAGGGTTAACTCTGCAGGAGCAGGGGACTCTTATGATCTTTACGTCGGCAGGGTAAGCCAAGCGGTTGTTACCCGCAAGGTCAGCGCCCGCGTAAGAGCACCAGTTGCAGCAAAATGCAACTATTAAAGGCTTATAATTATCTACTTGCATATTGCGTCAACCTCCGCCATGATCTGATTGTTCTTGAATCCGTTAAGATCCATAGCACCCGAGGGGCAGGCAACGGTACAAGCACCGCATCCCTGACATACCGCGGGATTTACCGATGCCACGCGTCTTACCTTAGTGGTTCTGTCGGGCATACGGAATTCCTTATCAATATAGGAAATAGCGCCGTAAGGACATACTCTCTCACAGCTCGAGCAGCCGTTACACATAAGCTCGTTAGAGCCTGCAACGCAGGGGTTGCCGGTGAGCTTATCCTTAACGAGAAGTCCTATGACCTTTGCCGCCGCGGCACTCGCCTGAGAAACCGTCTCGGGAATATCCTTAGGTCCCTGGCAAGCACCCGAGAGGAACACGCCCGCGGTGGGGCTCTCTACGGGACGGAGCTTAGGATGCGCCTCGGTAAAGAAATCGTTAGTATCCATACTTGCGGTAAGCATAGTAGCAAGGGGGCGCGCGGACTTATCCGGCTCGATCGCCGCCGCGAGAACGACGAGATCGGCATCGATATGAAGCTGCTTATTTGCGATAAGGTCGGACGCCTGTACCTTGAGCTTATCGCCCTCGGGAACGATCTTGCCGACCATACCCTTAACGTACTTAACGCCGTACTCCTCTACCGCGCGGCGGTAGAACTCGTCAAAGTTCTTACCGGGCGTTCTTACGTCGATATAGAATACGTATACCTCGGTATCCGGGTACTTATCACGGGTAAGCATTGCGTGCTTTGCGGTATACATACAGCAGATCTTCGAGCAGTATTCCTTACCCTTCTCTGCACAGGAATCACAGCGTGAGCCTACGCACTGAACGAAAACGATAGTGTGGGGGTGCTTTCCGTCGGAGGGACGAAGAAGCTTACCTGCAGAGGGACCCGCCGCGTTGGTAAGACGCTCAAACTCAAGAGAGGTGATAACGTCCTTCGACTGGCTGTACGCGTACTCGTCAAACTTATCCATGCTGATAGGATTAAAGCCGGTAGCAACGACGATAGCTCCGTACTTTTCCTCGATAAGCTCGTCCTTCTGCGTATAATCGATAGCGCCCGCCGCGCAAACCTTTGCGCAAACGCCGCACTTACCGTTCTTAAGCATATTACAGGAGCTCGGGTCGATGGTCGCGACCTTGGGAACAGCCTGTGCGAAGGGAATATAAATAGCGTGGCGGTTATCCATACCGAGGTTGAACTCGTTGGGCACCTTCTTCATCGGGCACTTCTCTACGCAAGCGCCGCATCCGGTACAGATATCCTCCTTAACGTATCTTGCCTTCTTCTTTATGGTAACGTCAAAGTTACCTACGAAGCCGTGAACGTCGGTGACCTCACTGTAAGAGAAGATACGGATCTTATCGTTCTGCGCCACGTCAACCATCTTGGGCGTAAGGATACAAGCCGCACAGTCAAGCGTGGGGAAGGTCTTATCAAGCTGAGCCATCTTACCGCCGATGGTGGGCTGCTTCTCTACGATATCAACGGGGAAGCCCGCGTCGGCAATATCAAGCGCCGTCTGAATACCTGCAATACCACCGCCGATAACGAGGGCACGCTTGGTTACGGGGGACTCACCAGGGGTGAGGGGCGCGTTAAGATTTACCTTTGCAACCGCCGCCTTACCGAGGATTATCGCCTTCTCCGTACCCGTCATCATATCCTTATGTACCCAGGAGCACTGCTCGCGGATATTAGCGATCTCGACCATATAGGGGTTAAGTCCTGCCGCCGCCGCGGTCTTACGGAAGGTCGCCTCGTGCATTCTCGGAGAGCAGGAGCAAACGACGATACCGGTAAGCCTATGCTCGGCTACCGCCGCCTTGATCATATCCTGACCTGCCTGAGAGCACATATACTGATACTCGGTGGAAAAGACAACGCCGGGCTCGTTCTTAAGAGCCGCCGCAACCGCCTTTACGTCTACCGTACCTGCGATATTGCTTCCGCACCAGCATACAAAAACACCAACTCTTTGCATTCGTCCTCTCCTCCTTTACTTAGTATATTTTCTGAACGCGCTGACGAGCAGCTGCTGAGGGGTATCCTCATCTACCATACAGGGCAGATCGTTTGCCGTCATACGGTTCGCGCCCTGGCGTCTTACCGCGGCAAGACGTACTGCCTCAACCACCTTTGCGGGCTCAACGCCTCTGGGACATCTTTCAACGCACGCAAAGCAGGAAAGGCACTTATAAAGCGACTCGGAATTAAGAAGAGGCTCGATATCTCCGGTCTCAACCATTCCCACGAACTGATGGGGGTGATACTCCATCTCGTCGTACGCGGGGCAGGAGGCGGAGCATTTGCCGCACTTCATACACTTTGCAGTGTTAACGCCGCTCATTCTTATAATTTCCTCGCGAAGATACTTATTATTTTCCATCTGTATCCTCCTTTACACCGAGAGCCTCTGCAAGAAGCTCGGTGAAATATACGACGGGGATATCCGCGCCGCTTCTTTCAAGATTGAACTTACAAAGGGGGCAAGCGGTGATTATCATCTCTGCGCCCGCCGCCTTGGCATTCTCTACGATAGCCGAAGCGCATCTCTTTGCCGTCTCGGGGCTTTCGACAGAAACGTACGCGCCACAGCACTCGTTTCTTCTTGCGTAAACCACGGGGTCTGCGCCGAGGGCACGGATAAGGTCCTCCATAATGGTAGGATTCTCGGGGTCGTCCATTCTCATGACCTTGTTAGGTCTTAAGAGAAGACAGCCGTAATAAGCCGCGATCCTCTTGCCCTTAAGGGAGTTGACAACCCTTTCCTTTACGGTATCGTAGCCTACGAGATCGCGAAGCATCTCGAGGTAGTGATAGACCTCTGCCTCGCCCGCGTACGCGCCGTCGTTCATATACCTGTTTACCTTATCGGCAAACTCGGCATCGTTCTTCATAGCATTATTAGTCTGCTTTATAACGTTATGGCAGGCAGAGCAAACGGTAACGAGCGGCTCGGACTTCTCATACGCTGCCTTAAGCGCGCGCACGGAGGAGAGCTTTGTCGCAACCTCGTTCCTTGCGGTGGTGAAAACGCCGCCGCAGCACTGCCAATCCTCAATTTCTTCCAGGGTAACGCCAAGAGCCGCGGCAGATCTGTACGCGTAAAGGTCAAGATCCTTTGCCTTGTTCTTAAGAGTACACCCGGGGAAATAACTAACCTTCATTTAATTACCTCCGATTTAAACCATCTTCTCGGGATGGAATACCTCATCAAATTTTTCAGCGGTAAGGAATCCAAGCTCAACACAGGCTTCCTTAAGAGAAATATTATCCTTGAACGCCTTCTTTGCGGTCTTTGCGGCGTTCTCGTAGCCGATATAGGGGTTAAGTGCGGTAACGAGCATAAGAGAATTATGCAGGTTGTGGTGCAT
>JAFYRZ010000039.1 GCA_017546745.1 Clostridia bacterium | reverse complement strand
CGCTTCGCTCCTTGTGTTAAAAATTCCTACCGATGTTCGCAGTGTTCCTGTATTTAACGTGCCTATTTTCTTATGTGCAAGAGGTGCGCAGTGTAGACCGCTTCGTGTGCAGATATCTCTTTTATCAAGCAGGTTAGAAAGGTGTGATGAGGCTAAGCTTTTATGCTTTACCGAGATTATTCCACCGCCAAAATATAGGCTTGTATTCGGTAGCTCGCTTAATCTGTCAACAAAATATATGACGTTCTGCCTTATAATTTCCTCAATATTCCGTATTCCGATGCGATTTATATAAGCGACTCCCTTCTTTAGCGCGACTATTGCAGGAACGCTTAGCGTCCCTGCCTCGAGCCGCTCGGGAAGCTCTCTCGGCATATCCGTCCTAAGGCTTTCCGCCCCGCTTCCGCCCTCTATAAAGGTAGGCTTATATTCATCTGTTCCGAATAGGATAAACCCCGCGCCCTGTATACCGAAAAGCGCCTTGTGCGCAGGTGCGCAAAGCGCGTAAAAGTCGATTTTGGAAAGATCTATAAGCTCGTGACCCGCAGATTGAGACGCATCAAGTATCAGCTTTAACGAATGCTTTTTCGCGGCAATGTTAAGCGCTTCAAGGCTTATTTTTTCACCCGTGACGTTCGATCTTAACGTGCTTATTATAGCCGTCGTGTTGTCCTTTTTCAGGCGGTCTATCTCGTAAATTATATCATTATCCGAGTTAAAGACGGAATATTCTATTCCTGATTTGTTTTTTAAGGCTTCTAATGGGCGCAGGACGGAGTTATGCTCGAGATCTGAAATTATAACGTGATCATTTTCTCTAAGTGCGGTTTTTATCGCGATATTTAAGGCGTACGTTGCGTTGTAGGTGAATATAACGTTTTCGGGCTTGCGAAGAGAAAAGAGCTCGCTTATCAAAACGCGCGTATCGTATATCGCCTCTGCGGATCTTAAGGCAAGCGAGTGGGAGCTTCTCCCCGGGTTTCCGCAATAGGTCTTTAAACATCGGTTAAGCTCTGAAATAACGCTTTTTGGCTTAGGAAAGCTTGTTGCCGCGTTATCAAGATAGATCATTTTTATTCCCCTCGTATAAATGGTAAAGTACGCCGTTTTTCTTTAAAATATTAACGCCAACCAAAAGATCGTCGTTTTTTATTTCTATTCCGTAGGCGCACCCGTCACGGCTTTTCATTGGGTCGAGCTTTACGACGTCTACGTTTATCCCCTCTCTTTGTAGGAGCTTTTTTATTTTTACGGTAGCTGTCATGCTGCCGGTTGCTAAAACGCTCATTTTTTAGTACCCCTTATTATTCCGTTTTTTTAAGAATACTCTAATATTTTATGCTTTTTTTGTAAAAAGTTTACTAATCTTGAATAAAATGCTGGACTTTTAGTTCGGCTTATGATATACTATTAAGAGGTAAATATGATACAGGTTTCGCTTCTATCCTCGTCCGTTGGGTATGCCTCAAATTGCTACCTTATCTCTTCGGGTGAGAATTATGCGGTCGTTGACCCTTCGGTGCCATACGAGGAGGCTTCGCGCCAAAGATTTATTAAGCCGTCGCTTGTTAAATATATCATCCTGACCCACGCACATTTTGACCATTTTCTTGAAATCGACAGCTGGGTCAATGCTACGGGCGCTAAGGTGCTTGTCGGTGAAGCTGACAGATGCGCGCTTTCCGATCCTGTAAGAAACTGTTATTCGATGTTTCTTGGAAAAAATGCCGGTTATTTCGGTGACAGCATTCCGCTTTCGGATAACTCTCATATTCCTCTTGGTGATGATTTTATTAAGGTCATTTCGCTCCCCGGTCATACTCCCGGTGGCATCGGACTTTATTTTGACGATACCCTTATCGTCGGTGATACCGTCTTTGCATCGGGCTATGGTCGTTACGATCTTCCCGGCGGAGATTTTGATGCACTTAAGGGATCAATAAAAAGAGTGCTTTCATACCCCCGCGAAACCCTCGTTTTGCCGGGACACGGTGAGGGCGCTCAAATAAGTATAATAAATAAGTATTTTCCTATCTTTAACCTTTAAATGGAGCAATTATGGAAGAATTAAGAAACAATTTCATTCACGACATTATTGACGAGGATCTTAAGGTCAATCCCGATCTTAAAATCCATACGCGTTTTCCTCCCGAGCCTAACGGTTATCTTCATATCGGATCGGCAAAGGCTATTTGGATAAACGCTATGACTGCTAAAAAATACGGCGGACTTTTCAACCTTCGTTATGACGATACCAACCCCTCTAAGGAGGATAACGAGTACGTTGAGTCTATCTACGAGGATCTTACCTGGCTTGGCTGTGAGCCCAGCGGCGGTATCTATTACGGCTCCGATTATTTCGATCTTTGCTATGAGTATGCCGTAAAGCTTATCAAGGACGGAAAGGCGTACGTTTGCGACCTTAATGCGGACGAGCTTCGCGAGTATAGAGGAACGCTTACCGAACCCGGTAAGAATAGCCCCTATCGCGACAGATCCGTCGAGGAGAACCTTGACCTCTTCGAGAGAATGAAGAACGGTGAGTTCCCCGATGGTGCAAAGACACTCCGCGCAAAGATCGATATGGCATCTCCCAATATGAATATGAGGGACCCCGCTATTTATAGTATAGTTCACACCTCTCACCACAGACAGGGAGATAAGTGGTGCATCTACCCCCTTTACGACTATGCGCATCCTATTCAGGATGCTCTTGAGGGAATTTCTCACTCTCTCTGTTCTATTGAGTTTGAAATCCACAGACCCCTCTACGAGTGGGTTATTGATAATCTCGGCTT
>JAFYRZ010000038.1 GCA_017546745.1 Clostridia bacterium | reverse complement strand
GAAAATCTATTCTGAGTGCTTCAAGCGCATCCGCGTCGGTTGCCGCCGCAAGAGCGTTTTTGAAGATAACTCTGAGTTCGTCTATCCTTGCCTGCATTTTCTGATTCCTTTCGGGTTTTAAACATAAAATATTTATACATTAAAATATTATATATCATAACGCGCGATTTGTCAAGATTTAGGATATGAATATATAAAATTTTGTTTTTTTCAACCGCATAGCGCCTAAAAATTACCGATTACGAAAATCGCTTGATTTATCCCCTCCGGACGGTGTAGTATTATAATAAAAAAAGGAGGTATGGAGATGTATGCCATAACAGTCGACGGGCTTACAAAAAGCTTTGGAAAAATACGGGCGCTCGACGGTCTTTCATTTTGCATAAGGCGCGGTGAGCTTTTCGCCCTTCTCGGTGCAAACGGTGCGGGAAAATCAACCGCGATCGGAATAATCTGCGGTGAGGTGCGCCCCGACGGCGGGGAAATCTTCATCGACGGTGAAAGCGCGAGAGGTGCGCGCGGCAGTATTCAGGAAAGGATAGGGGTCGTATTTCAGTCATCGGCTCTTGACCTGTCGCTCTCTGCGCGCGACAATCTGCGCTCGCGAGGCGCGCTTTACGGAATTTTCGGTGAGGAGCTTTCGGAAAGGCTCTGCGAGCTGTGCCGTATTTTTGACCTTACGGAGATTTTAGACCGCCCGCTCTCACAGCTCTCCGGCGGACAAAGACGTAGGGTCGACCTTGCGCGTGCTTTGATACACAGACCGAAAATACTGATACTCGACGAGCCCACAATGGGCCTTGACCCAAAGACGAGGGCGATGCTTTGGCAGACGGTTAGCGAGCTTCGCAAAGCAGAGGGCATGACAGTGCTTCTCACCACCCACTACATGGAGGAGGCGGCAGAGGCCGACCGCATTTTGATAATCGACCGAGGAAGGGCTGTCGCACAGGGCTCGCCACACGAATTAAAAACGAAATATGCCGAGGACTATATTACCGTCTACGGACAAGACGAGGCGAGGATCTCCGCGCTCGGCTACCGATACGAGAGGGTCGCGGACGCTTACAGAATAAGCCTGCCCAACACGCGCGTCGCAACCGAGCTGATCCTAAAGACCCCCGAATTGTTCGTTGACTACGAGATAACCAAGGGGAAAATGGACGACGTTTTTCTTGCCGTGACGGGAAAAAGCGCGGGAGGTGATAAAAAATGAAAGCTTTCAGGGTGCTCATTCGCCGTAACGTCAAGCTGTTTTTTAATGAAAAGGGACTCTTTTTAACGGCTCTTATAACCCCCTTGATCTTACTCGTTCTATACGCTACGTTTCTCGGTCGGGTGTATTACGACAGCCTTACCGCCTCCGTGCCCGAGGGGGTCTTTATCTCGGAGGAGCTTATGCGCGCGCTCGTCAGCGGACAGCTCGTCTCATCTCTTCTTGCGGTATCCTCGGTAACGGTAGGCTTTACGACGAGCTTTCTTATGGTACACGATAAGGCACACGGAAGATACCGCGACCTTTTGATAAGCCCGGTAAAGCCGTCGACCTTGGCAGCCGCGTACTATGCAGCGGCGGTTATATCTACCCTGATAATAACCTACTCGACGGCGCTCGTTTGTCTTTTATACCTTGCCATTACGGGATTTTTCCTTACCGCCGCGGACGTCTTGCTTTTGCTCATCGACGTTACGCTTTTATCCCTCCTTGGCACGGCACTCTCGTCGGTTATCGGTCTGTTTCTCTCCTCGCAGGGACAGATAAGCGCGATAGGCTCTGTCGTTTCGAGCGGCTACGGATTTGTCTCGGGCGCTTATATGCCCCTATCAAGCCTCGGTGAGGGGTTAAGACAGGCGGTCATGCTTCTCCCGGGGACCTACGGCACGGCACTTCTGCGCTCACACGCAACGCGGGGCGTGCTTTCGGAAATGCAAAGTGAGGGAGCTCCCGAGGAGCTGACGCAGGCGATTTACGATATGATCGATGCGAGTATTTATTTCCCCTCGGGCGCAAGGGTATCTGAGGGGGTGTCATACCTTATTTTGTGCGGCTCGATAGTCCTACTCCTTGGCGCATATATATTGATAAGCATCATCTCGGAGAGAAAGAAGAACAGATAACAAAAAGCGCAGTGCATTCGTTTGCACTGCGCTTTTTGTAAATAATTGTTGACAGAAGCAGGCTCTTTCAGGGAAAACTTTTGCTCACCCCTACTCCCTCGATTTTATAAATGCTAAAACCTCGGGCGAAAGAACATCCTCAAGACTGCCGCCGTCAAGGATAAGGTCGCGCGCGCTGCTTGAGCTTATTCCCTCAAGCTCGGGGGGACATTTCCAAAGCTCGGTTTCATAGCCACCGTGGGCGAGGTTCCACTCCGCCTGCTCCGTCTCGTAGGCGAGGTCCTTGTCGTTCCTGTATCCCTTGAAGATCTTGTCTATTCCGTGGTCGCGCATATAGTCGATTACGAGTCCGTCGGAGTAGCTTACGATCACGTTATCAAATTCGTCGGTCGCGAGAAGAAGCATTTTCACCCTATCCTCTGCGGTAAAGGTATAGCTCTTTTCGGAGTTGACGAACGCAACGACGTACACCTCGTCAAACCTCCTTGCCGCCTCGCGTATCACGGCTATATGACCGACCGTTACCGGGTCGTAGCTGCCGGGCAAAATTACGCTTTTCATTCTTCAGCCTTACCTCTGTAAAGAACGATATTTACGAAGGTCTTTTTACCGTAGTGGGTAGACTTTATGATCTCGTAGCCGAGCGCGGTAAGGTCCGCCTCTGCGATCTCCTCCGTGCCGGATTCAAGAACGACTATCGCGCCCTCGAGAAGAATTCCCGACTCGGCAAGACGGCGCGCCGCGTCAAGACAGCACTCGGCAGCGTAGGGGGGATCGACGAAAACGAGGTCGAACCTTTCTCTTGCCGATGCCTTTCTTATATAATTTCTCCAATCGCTCTCGATATGCTTGCACTGCGCCTCAAATCCGCAGAGCTTGATATTCTTTTTAACAACCTCAAGCGCCTCGCGAGAGGAATCTACGAACATTGAGAATGATGCACCTCGTGAGAGCGCCTCAAGACCTAACTGTCCCGAGCCGGCAAAAAGGTCAAGCACGCGACGGTTCTCAATGTCAAACTGTATAGAGGAGAATACCGCCTCCTTAATTCTCTCCGAGGTGGGACGGGTCGCCTCTCCCTCAAGGGTTATTATTCTTTTTCCTTTAGCCGTTCCGGTTATTATTCTTAACATTTTCCTTTACTCCCTTAAAATATTCTACTATACTTTTTGCGTCCCGCTCACCGATGCCGCGCACCGCCAAAAGCTCATCCTCGGTCGCGTGGCGAATCTCCGAGAGCGTCATTGCCGCAAGGAGCGCTTTTGCTTTTTTAGGTCCTATGCCCTCTATTTTCTCGAGCGAGGAGTGGGTAAGCGTTTTCGTCTTTGCCTTTTGCGAATTCTTAACGGCAAATCTGTGCGCTTCCTCCTGTAAATTGTAAATAAAAGTATACACATTCATCTCGAGTGCTATGGAAATCTCGTTTTCTCCGTCGGTAAGCGCGCGAGTTTTATGGTAGTCGTCCTTAACCATACCAAATATGGGAATATCGATATCAAGTGCCGACAGGACCTCTTTTCCTACCGCAACGTGACCCGCGCCTCCGTCAAGGAGGATAAGGTCGGGACACTCTCCGAGAGACAGCTGTCCGTCACCTACGTGAGAAAGACGTCGCGTTAGAGCCTCCCTCATCGAGCCGTAGTCGTCCTGCCCTGCCGTCGTCTTTACGGTGAATATCCTGTAATCGCTCTTTTTGAGCTTGCCGTCCTTATAAACGACCATAGAGGCAGTGATATTCTCGTTTCCGATGTTTGAAATATCGTATGCCTCGATCCTCCTCGGCAGCTCTGTAAGCCCGAGAAGCTCCGAGAGTCGGCGCAAGCTTTTATCCTCGCGCTCCCCCTCAAGGCGTGTCTGTCTTGCCGCCTCCTTGGCGTTTTCAAGCGCCATATTGCAAAGAGCTCTGCCGTCTCCGCGCTCGGGGAATTTTATCTGAACGCGGTATTTTTTACCGATAGAAAGGTATTCCGAAAGCAGCTCTGCATCCTCCCTCTCGAGCGAGAAATCAAGCATTACCTCGCGCGGAGCATAGCCCGCAGTATCGTAATAATCCGCGATAATTGAAATGATATCGTCCGAGGTTACGGCACCGGGTGAGAGTATAAACTCGCTCTTGTTTACAAGCGCGCCCGAGCGTATCGAAAGAAGCGCCAGAGCGCCCTCGGTCTCGGTCGTGTGGATCGCAAAAACGTCGCGGTTTATTGTAACGTCCGCTACAACCTTTTGCTTTTCGGAAAGCTTATCGAGCGCCGTAATGCTGTCGCGCAGGGATGCGGCAAGCTCGAACTCAAGGTTCTCTGCCGCCTCACTCATTCTCTTCGAGAGCATATCCTTCGTCGCCTTAACGTTTCCGTCAAGCACCCACTCCGCACATCTGACGAGTGCGCGGTAGGCACCGGGTGTTACGTTACCCGCGCAGGGAGCGATGCATCTTCCCATATCCTTATAGATGCAGGGGCGCTCCTTGCCTATATCGCGCGGAAACGAGCGCTTGCAGGTAGGAAGAGAAAATATACGCATAACCGCCTCGAGTGCTGAGTAGGCGCTCGACGCCCCCTGGTAGGGGCCGAAATACTTTGCCTTATCGGCGCGTCTCTCACGAGTGACGAAAAGTCGGGGATACTCGTCTGCCGTCACCTTTATATAGGGGTAGGACTTTGAGTCCTTAAGCTTGATATTATATTTCGGTGAGTGCTTTTTTATAAGAACGTTCTCAAGAGTCAGTGCCTCGATCTCTGTCTTGCAGACTATATAATCGAAATCTCTGACCAACGAGACCATCTTAGCGGTCTTATAGTTATGACCGCTGCCCGTAAAATAGGAGGTAACGCGGTTTTTAAGCTTCTTTGATTTTCCTACGTAAATGACCGTGCCGTCCTCGCGCTTCATAATATAAACGCCGGGCGATTGCGGCAGAGAATTCGCCTTATCGCGAAGCCTTTCTATGATAGACATAAAACCCCTCCTCTCCTTTTATAAATCAAAAAAGGCCGTCTTATGACAGCCTCTTTTAAATGACAGAGGCAAACCGCTTATTCGCTAAGCTCAGCCTCAATATGAGCTACGATACCGTCAATAGCATTTGCCTCATCCGGACCGTCAGCGATTATGGTAATGTTAGTTCCCTTAGTAATGCCGAGAGAAAGAACACCGAGAAGGCTCTTCGCATTTACTCGGCAATCCTCCTTCTCGATCCAAATCGAGCATTTATAGGAATTAGCCTTCTGAATAAAGAAGGTTGCAGGTCTTGCATGAAGACCAACGCTGTTTTTTATCGTAACACTGCGAGAAATCATAATATCTATCTCCTTGGAGTTCTTTAGTTATAACAAGTATAGCAAATTGTAATATAAAAATCAATACCTTTTTAAAAAAACGGTTGAAAGTTTTATATGGAAAAAACTGTCATTATTTAGCAAAATTGCATAAATATTTAACGAACATGAACGTTAAGAGCCGATGAATAGGTTCTTCTCGTGTCCTCAAAGTACAAAACTCTGTCGTCGTGCTCCTTCTTTGCCACTCTGAGAGTCGCGCTTCCGAGTCCGAATACGCACCAGAAAAGATAGAACATAGAGAAGTCCGCCCAGATGTACTCGGTAGTACCGAGGCACAAAAGAGCAAACACCGCCGCCGACATCATCGGCGCTATCCTGCCCACCTGCGAATGCTTTACGTAAGCGCGGTACACGAGCCTGTGGCGAAGGCGCACGAATATCAGCAAAACGAGAAGCGCAAATGCAATAGCGCCCGCCGTAACGCCGAATCCGAGGAAGAGATTGTGCGCATCGGACACCCAGAATATGCCGCGCTCGGCCATCTCGGTGGCAAAGCTGCCGTCACCTATACCTATTCCGAGTATAGGATTCTCGCAAAGGGCCGTAGCCGCAGTACGCCAAAGAGCCTCGATATCGCCATAATCGAGTATAACCGATCTCACGCTCTCGGGAAGGAAGAGTACCGAATACGGAATCAGGAACAGAATCGGAAAGAGCAGCACCGCCGCGGCGCGGCGCTTAACGAGTCGGTACGCAACAGCCGAGAGAATTATTGCAAATACGGCAATCACCTCGCCGGTCATAGCGAGAGCGGCAAGCTGCATCACAAGCACGAGAACGTAGAAGAGCTTATGAGTCTTATTATGCTGCCTTGCAAGAGCCGCCGTGCATATCAGGGCAACTACGAGGAATACGGAAAATACGTCGGGGCTGGCAAAGGTGGAGCTGACGCCGCGCTTGAGCGTTTCCACAAGGCCACGGCTCGTCGCAAAATACGTAAACTGTCCGATAGCCACCAAAACGGGGAGTATGGAAGAGAACACCATAGCGTTCAGCGTACAGTCGGCGAGTCGACGGTTGGTCACAATGTTACTCGCGAGGAAATATCCTACGCTCATCGCGAGCATAAGCAGTGCGCTCGTGAAGGATTCGATGCCCTTCATAAAGATTCCGCTTGCCGTAACGAACAGTAGCATCATACCGAGAAGCAGGTCGTACTGCTCAAGGAATATCACTCGCTTTCCCGAGGTTGCCTTACGGAAGAATGACGCGCCGGAAATAAGAACTATCGCCGAGAATATCAGCTCGGCCTCGGGCAGAAAATTAAGATACGGCAACACCAAAAGCGAAGAGAAGAATGCGAACTCCGGCGAAAGTATTGCTCCGTAGAGGAAGAGGAATGCGCCAAGTGCGGCGGCAACCACCCACGCGGGCACGAAGTAGCCGAGAAGTCCGAGAAGCGCCGAGAAAAGAATAGCCGGTGCAAACGGAATGGTCCTCTCCCCACCGTCGGTGTAGGTTCTCCTTATACAGAAGAATTCGTAAAGGATATAGTCGATAACCGAAACGTCACGCAAAAGGTCGGCTATCGGCTTATCTGCAAGCAGAAGCGGTATCGCAAGTATCGAGAAGGCTATACCAACTATAAGAGATGCGAGCGGAAGGCGAACGTCGGGAGTAAAATAATCCTTCAGGAAATGAACGAGAACCGTCAATACTCCGTAGGTAAGCGCGGCCGAGCCGTACACCTGGCACGAGGTCGCGGATATTCCTCTCGCCACCCCATTGATAAAGCCGAAAAAGCGCATATTTTTAATGCGCTGCCGCCTTCTGGTCACCTCTCCGGAATAGCTGAATGAAGCAAAGCTCTTTCCGGTTATTGAGCGTGATTCGTAGCCGTTTATAAGCTTGAATAAACCGCCCTTTGCCATAAAATCAGTCCTTTTTTTCTTTTTTACGCTTCTTTTTCGGAAGAAGCGACTCCTCTATTTCGGGATGAGCAAGAAGCAGGTCGGGCCTGCGCTCACGGGTAATCTTCACCGCCTCGGTAAGCCGCCACCTCTCGATCTCCTTATGATTGCCCGAAAGAAGCACGTCGGGCACCTCTCTTCCGAGAAATTCTCTGGGCTTGGTATACTGCGGATACTCGAGAATGCCCGATGCGACCGACTCACCCTCGTAGCACTCGCTCGATGCAAGCGTTCCGTCAAGAAGCCTCGACGTAGCGTCTATAACTATACAAGCAGGTATTTCGCCGCCGGTCACGACGTAATCTCCGATAGATATCTCCTCGTCGACTATCTCGTCTATCACCCGCTGGTCGACGCCCTCGTAATGGCCGCACAGTAAAATCAGATTATCGTACTGCGAGAGCTCCTTTGCAACCTCGTGCGAGAAGAGTCTGCCGCGCGGCGACATATAAACTACGCGCCTTTTATTCTCCTCGGGTATATCCTTCACGACATCGCAGTAGCAGTCGTATATCGGCTGACAGCTCATAACCATTCCGACACCGCCG